>JBBIUO010000087.1:0-12525 GCA_037440205.1 Chloroflexota bacterium | reverse complement strand
GCAAAGCCGGTAGGCGAGTGGATGTTGAGCAGGTCAACGAGGAATTGGGTGAAATATTTTTCGTCAATGGAGGGAAGGGATATGGTCATTTTCTAAAAAGGTTTTCCAAATGAGGGGAGAACAATGCGCGGGGCTTTGCCTTCATCAAAATGACAGCGAACCGCCTCTTGAACCGCCTCCTTTAACTCATCCCACGTGTCTGCTTCTGTAAAAATGGATTCTCCCAAAGCGCGGGCGATGTAGCCGCCTTCCGGCGCTTCTTCCACTAGAAAAATGATTTCGTTCATCGCCTTTTCCTTTCCTATATTTCTTCAAACGCCTTGATCTTCTCGCGCCATTCGTGAGGAATGTTGATGGTCTTTTCCTCTCTGTAATCATACGTCACCATCACCGCCTCCCCTTTTGCTAATTCCCTGCCTGTCTTTGCATCCACAATATTCTGCGCCCACGTCATGGACTTGTTCCCCATTTTCAAAACATGGACTCCGACTTTGATGTGCTCTCCGAAGTAAATTGGCGCAAGGTAGGTGATGTGAATATCCGCCAGGATCACGCCGATTTCCATAAAGGACTGGTCCTTCGTGAACAGCCCCAACTGGATCATGTAGGCGATGCGCGCCTGCTCGAAAAAAGTGAGATGCTTGGCGTTGTTCACATGTCCTTGCGGGTCCAAATCCCCGTAACGGACTTCGATTGGGTGGAAGAATTTGAAATCGCTCATGGCGGGATTATAGTCGGATAGTGATGTAGTTGGGTAGTTACTTCGTTACGCGTTACGTGGCTGGATCGTTGGATGCTTGGGCAATCAAACGACGACACGACCAAACAACCTGCTCAGGCCGCCGACGGCAATTCATTTCATCATCCGCCCTTCGACTTCGCTCAGGATGGAGGCGGTATAATCCCATCCATGCTTCCCGACCTGCAATTGAACGATCACCTCCGATTGAGAAAGCCGCATCCATGCGGTTCCTACGAATGGACGGTGGTGCGTCTCGGCGCGGATATCGGCCTGGAATGCAAAGGGTGTAAACATCGCGTAATGCTCACCCGCCGCGAACTGGCGAAACGTTTGAAAACCAATTTGACGAAGCACGAAGAAAAAAATGCTGATAACCAGTGATGTCCATTTCACAAAGTCACTGCCACCCCGATGGATACAGGAGAATATATAAATGAGATTTAACACAGGAGGACTCAACCCGCGCGAAACGGGATCGCTTCGCATCGGCCTGTTCACCGACACGTACGCGCCGCAGGTCAACGGCGTTTCCATTTCCCTGCAACTGGTTTCGGAGGGACTCCAGCGCCGGGGCCATCAAGTGACTATCTTCGCGCCGAAGTTTCCGGGCTACAAGGACGATCAGCCCGGAGTCATGCGTCTTCCGTCGTTGAAGTATTTGAACGACCCGCCCATTTACGTCGCTGTGCTGGGGACGCCGCGCAGTACCTGGTCGTTGACACGAAAACATTTCGATGTCCTGCACGCGCACAGCCCGTTGACGGTGGGCTTTCTGGCGTACCTCACCGCCTCCACGAAGAACCTGCCGCTCATCTACACCTATCACACGTCCATCACGGATTACACTCATTACCTCAAGGTCATCGGCGGCACAAGTATCATCCGACATGCGGCGCGCTGGTTCAGCACCACCTCCACCAATCTTGGGGATCAAATCGTCGTGCCTTCGCCGAAGTTTCATCGCCTGCTTTTGGAGCAGAAGGTCAAGAGGCCGATTCACATCATCCCCAACGGCATTGACCTGAGCAATTTCAAGGCGGTGAAAAACCCCGGTAGTTTCAGAAGCAGGCTCGGGTTAAGTCCCGATGCGCCGATGCTTTTATCGGTTGGTAGAGTCGACCCGGAGAAACGTCTCGATTTTTTGATTGACGCCTTTGACCGCATCGCAGATCGTATTCCCGATGCGCATCTTGTCTTTGCAGGCGATGGAAGCGCGCGCAAAAAATTGCAGGAACACGCCGCCGCGGTGAGATCGAACAGCCGCATACATTTTCTTGGCATGGTCAACCGCGCGGAACTGCCCGACCTGTTGCACGATGCCACCGTTTTTCTTTCGGCTTCCACCACGGAGGTGCATCCCATTTCAGTTATCGAAGCGATCGCTTCGGGCTTGCCCATGATCGCGGTGCAGGATGAGGCCTTCGAGGGCATGATCGTGGACAACGAGAACGGCCATCAGACTCCGCTGGATGTGGGCGTTTTTGGCGACACGTTGTTAACCATGCTCGCCGACCGGGAAAAACTGGCGTGTTACGGAAAACGCTCGCTGGAGTTGAGCGAAAAATATTCCATCGAAGGGCAGGTGCGCGCGCTCGAGCATCTTTATTTTGAATCCATTTTGCAAAACTGGCGCGGGAGTCTGGTCTCGCGCATTTCGGCGCGATTGAAGTTCTAAAAACAATCCAACCACGAAGTGTCACAAAGGAGCACAAAGGAATCGGCAATGGTTTTCCTTCGTGACACTTTGTGTCCTTTGTGGTTCATCTTTTTTCGCGCGGATTTTCAGGGAGTATAATTCTCCCGCGATGCCCATTCTTGATTCTCACACCATCGAATTCTTCAGCCGCAGCCCCGAGCAAACGCGCCGCATCGGAATGCGTTTGGGCGGCGGACTCAAGGCGGGCGATGTCATTTGTTTGCAGGGAAATCTCGGCGCGGGGAAAACCACGTTCGTGCAGGGCCTTGCGCAGGGATGGGGTTCGATTGATTCAGTTTCCAGTCCCACGTTCATCCTCGTCAATTTATACCGCCGCGCGAACGGCGATCAGTTGTTTCATCTCGACGCCTATCGAATCGATTCCCTGCCCGAAGGCGAGGAACTCGATTTCGATTCGATGACGGCGGAAGGCGCGCTGGTCATTGAATGGCCGGAGCGATTGGGCGGGTTGATTCCAAAAGAGCGGCTGTGGGTGGACCTCGAACACGTGGCGGAGGAACATCGTCAGATGCGATTCAACGCGCGCGGCAAACGCTACGACGACCTGCTCGACGAGATGCGCCAGTCCATGTTTGGAGGGGCGTGATGTTGCTCGCAGTTGACACCTCCACCGCGCAGGTTGGACTGGCCTTGTATGACGGAATACAGGTCATTGGCGAAATGACGTGGACGACTCACCGGCATCACACAACGGAATTGGCCCCGGCTCTTATCGGACTTTTGGGCCGGTCTGCTGTTTCAATGGACATGGTCAGTGCTTTGGGTGTGGCGATCGGCCCCGGCTCATTCACGAGTTTGCGAGTCGGGTTGTCGCTGGTGAAGGGAATTGCGCTTGCGCGGCACCTGCCGGTCATTGGCATTTCCACACTGGATGTCATCGCGGCGGCTCAGCCTGCGGGGAAACACCCGTTGGCGGCGGTGATTCAAGCCGGGCGCAGGCGAATCGCTTTCGGCGTGTACAAAAGTCACAAAAACGGGTGGCAGGCCGAGGGTCAGGTAAGAAGCGGGACGATTGACGAGTTGGCGGATGAGATCGAGAGTCCAACAGTTGTGGCGGGCGAATTAACCTCCGAGGATCGTAATCGTCTTTCCAGAAAACGTGTGAATGTTCTGCTTGCTTCGCCTGTGAATTGTGTGCGCCGTCCGTCCATCCTTGCGGAACTGGCGTGGGCGCGCTGGCAGAAAAATGAAGTGGATGACGCCGCCTCGCTCGCGCCGGTATATCTGCACGTCGAAGGGACTCCGATTGGATGACGGGCATGATTCGCAAAATGACGATGGACGATCTGGAACAGGTGATCGCCATTGACCAGATTTCGTTTAGTTTGCCGTGGCCTCCGCGTTCGTTTCGATTCGAGTTGACCGATAACCCGACCTCGCGCTGTTGGGTTGTAGAACACGATGGGCGCGTGATCGCGATGCTGGTTGCGTGGCTGATCGTGGATGAACTTCATGTTGCGACGCTTGCCA
Source organism: Chloroflexota bacterium (assembly GCA_037440205.1). Classification (GTDB taxonomy): domain Bacteria; phylum Chloroflexota; class Anaerolineae; order Anaerolineales; family Villigracilaceae; genus Villigracilis. Next base: position 8,596 of record JBBIUO010000087.1, on the reverse strand, counting down.
CGCATCCCGATTTTCGCAGGCGGGGCATCGGCGGGGATTTGCTTTTATATGCCCTGGGATCGGCGAAGGAGGAGGGGGCGGTCACATCGTTTTTGGAAGTGCGCGAAGGCAACAACATTGCGCTGGCGATGTATCGCAAATTCGGTTACGTGGAAACAGGACGCCGCAAGGGATATTACAAGGATAATAACGAAGACGCGATCCTGATGACGCTGGATTCGATAAACGTTGAACGATCCATGCCCGATGGAGGAACGGATGAACGCTGAAGAACCCCTCGCGCGGCTTGCCAAAAAAATCTCCGTTTGCAGGAAATGTGTGTTGCATGAATCCCGCAAGAAATCGGTGCCGGGCGACGGCCCCGCAAACGCGGAGATCATGTTCATCGGCGAAGGGCCGGGCTTTCACGAAAACGAGCAGGGACATCCCTTCGTGGGCGCGGCGGGAAAGTTTCTGGATCAATTGCTGGCGCAAGCCGGCGTGACGCGCGAGGATGTGTTCATTGGCAACGTGGTGAAGTGCCGCCCGCCCGGCAACCGCGATCCCCAGCCGGAGGAGTTGGCCGCCTGCGATGAATATCTGGAGGCGCAGATCGACGCTATCAACCCGAGCATCATCGTGACGCTGGGACGATTCTCGATGAACAAATTCATCCCCGGCGCGAAGATCAGCGCCATCCACGGGCAGATGCGCAAAGTGGGCGACCGCTTCGTCATTCCCATGTTCCACCCGGCGGCGGCTTTGCATCAGGCGGCGCTCAAACCCTCCATCCTCGCGGACTTTGCCAATCTGCCCGATCAATTAAAGGAAGCCCGCACCGCCTTGGGCAGGAAAGCCGCGGTTGAGAAGAAAAAGGAATCGACTTCACAAAAGGAGAAGCCGAAGCAGTTGAGTTTGTTTTAGATTATCATGTCATTGCGAGGAGCGCAGCGACGACCCTGGCACTGCCCGCCAGGGCAAGTGAGCAATCCCCATGTAACGAGGAGATTGCTTCGGGTCCCGACCCTCGCAATGACATGTAAAAAAGGAAACGAATGTCTACCAAAGAAACACTCATCAAAAAACTGAAAGAAAAGAATGCAAAAGTCGCCATTTTGGGGCTTGGCTATGTCGGCCTGCCGCTCGCGGTGGTATTTGGCGAGGCGGGATTTCACGTCACCGGCGTGGACCCCGACACGCGCAAAGTCGAATCGTTGAACAAGGGCGTGTCGTACATCCCCGATGTAAAAACGGAGGCCGTCGCCAAACTTGTCAAAGACGGCATGTTCACCGCCACATCGGATTTTTCCGCGTTGAAGGAAATGGATGCGGTCAGCATCTGCGTGCCGACTCCGCTGCGCCAGACCGGCGACCCCGATATGTCGTTTATCATTTCGGCGACGGAGGAACTGGCGAAGTACATGCACAGGGGAATGGTCGTCGTGCTGGAATCAACCACGTATCCCGGCACGACCCGCGAACTGCTCCTGCCAAAATTGGGCATGGATCACAGCCTCAAAATTGGCGAGGACTGGTTCCTGGCATTTTCCCCGGAACGGGTCGATCCCGGCCGCGAAGACTTCACCACCATCAACACGCCCAAAGTGATGGGCGGAATCACCGAAGCCTGCGGCGAAGTGGCAACCGCATGGTACGAGGGTGCGATCAAGATCGTGCATCCCGTCTCCACGGCGGAGGCGGCGGAGATGTCGAAACTGCTGGAAAACACCTTCCGCATGATCAACATCGGGCTGGTCAATGAACTCGCGATCATGTGCGAACGTCTCGGCGTGGATGTGTGGGAGGTGATTGACGCGGCCGCCACCAAACCGTTCGGCTTCATGAAATTCACGCCGGGTCCCGGACTGGGCGGTCATTGCATCCCGATTGATCCGTTGTATCTTTCGTGGAAGATGAAATCGTTCAATTACAACGCGCGCTTCATCGAACTGGCTTCAGAGATCAACACCAACATGCCGCGTTATGTCGTTTCCCGCGTCCTCGATGCGATGAACGACCGCGGCATGATCCTGAAAGGCTCGAAGGTGCTCGTGCTGGGCGCGGCCTACAAACCCGATATTGACGATGTGCGCGAATCGCCCGCATTGGATGTGATCGGCCTGTTGCAAAAGAAAGGCGCGGATGTGAAATATCATGACCCATACATCCCGCACATTCATCACGAATACGACGGCTGGCACATGGACAGTGTGACCGATGTGATGAAATCTGTCAAAGAGGCCGATGCGGTGGTCATCATCACCGATCACAAGGCCTACGATTACAAGGCGATCATCGAAAACGCAAAATTCGTGTTCGATTCGCGCAACGCCACCAACAGGGTTGCGAAAAACAGCGGGAAGGTTGTGAGACTATGAGTTCCAGGTTCCAAGTGTCATGTTCCAGGTCTCTCGAACAAACACGACACTTGAAACGTGGAACTTGAAACGTGGAACTTGAAGTATGGCACACTACTTAATTACCGGCGCCGCTGGCTTCATCGGCGCGCGGACTTCGGAAATGCTCCTCTCGCAGGGACACACCGTCGTCGGCATTGACAACATGAACACTGCGTACGATCCGCGTGTGAAGGAATATCGCCTGAAAAAACTTCAGGCATTGCAGGGATTCGAGTTTGTCCGCGATGACATTTCAGACAAGGGAATCCTCAATCGCCAATCTCCAATTACCAGCCGCAAATTCGACGGTGTGATTAATCTTGCGGCATGGGCGGGCGTGCGCGCCAGCGTGAAAAATCCCTGGGTGTACGCCGAGGTTAATGTCATCGGCACGTTGAACATGCTCGAACTCTGCCGTCAGACGGGGTGCAAAAAATTTCTGGTCGCTTCCACGTCCAGCATCTACGGCGCGAATCCTCCATACCCGACCCCTGAAAGTGCATCCAGCAGTGAGCCGCTCCAGCCGTACGCGGCCAGCAAAAAAGGCGCGGAGGCGATGGCACACGCCTATCACCACCTCCACGAAATTGACGTGAGCGTCGTCCGCTTCTTCACCGTCTTCGGGCCTGCGGGTCGTCCCGATCTGGCGATCTTCCGTTTCGTGAAATGGATCAGCGAGGGACAGCCTGTGCGCGTCAACGGCGACGGCGAACAGTCGCGCGGTTTCACGTACATTGACGACATCGGGCGCGGCATCATCGCGGCATTGAAACCGCTGGGCTACGAGGTTTTGAATCTCGGCGGGCATGAGGTTATCACCATCAACGACCTGATCAAACTGGTCGAGGAGATCGTCGGCAAAAAAGCCATCGTGGAGTATGGTCCGCCCGATCTCGCCGACATGCGCTCCAACTGGGCGGACGTGTCGAAGGCGCGTCAACTGCTTGGGTGGGAGCCGCAGGTGGGATTGCGCGAGGGCATCACACGCCTGGTCGAGTGGTATCGCGCCGAGCGCGAATGGGCGAAGGATATTTTGATGGGGTAGGAAAAAACAACACAACCTGAACGGAACACGTATCAATCATGTTGCGTGTTCCGTTTTGTTATATTTCTTCAAACAGTAGTTGCGGCCAGTTCACCAGGAAAATCTGCGTCGAGTTGATTGTTTTTCGCATCGTCTCCCCCAAATGCGCGATGTAACCCTTTGATGGGTGATAGGCTGAGATAAAACTTTGGAACGACCTGCTCGTTTCAGGCGAGGCAAGCGTTCGATATTTTATTTCGATGGGGATGACTTCCGTGTTTTTATCCAGCACAAAGTCCACTTCGGCCTTGTCGGTGGTGCGCCAGTGATGGATTTGATTCGAGGTATCGGCGATCTTTTCGGCGAGCAGGTTGTGGATAAAATTTTGGAATAGGAATCCGCTTTGGGAGGGCGTGGCAGGCATCCCGTAGGAACCGAGCGCGTGGTTCCTCATCCCCAGATCGTGAAAATAAAATACGGGGGTCTTTGTCAATTCCTTTCGGATGTTTTTGAAAAAGGGCGTCACCCTGCGCAGAAGGAAGGTCTTTTCCATGTACCAGAGGTAGTTGTTGACGGTGGCCGCGCTGATGTTGAGCGTGTTGGCGATTTCTGAAACGGTGGCTAACTGCCCGATTTGCGAGGCCAGTAACCGGGTCAGGGCGGTGAAGCGGTCCGTTTTCTGCACGCCCAAAAGATGCGCGATGTCGCGCTCCAGATAACTCTGGTACAACTCCGCAATGATCTTCCTTTTCTCGTTTGCGGTTTCCTCCAGCACAATACGCGGATACCCGCCGAAGTTCATGTACTCTTCCAGCAGGCTTTGGATTTTTTGTTTTTCGAGCGCAAAGAATTCTGGAAGAGCACTCTCGTATTGATAGTTGGTTTTGTGATTGACGAATTCGATAAAACTGAGCGTGGAAAGTTCGAAGATCCTTTTTCTGCCCGCCAGCGACTCGTGGATTTTTTCCTTGAGTTCCAGCGAGCCCGAACCCGACACGATGAATTTATACGGCAGGTTCATGTCGTACAGCCCCTTGAGAAAAAGACCCGCATCTTCCTTTCTCTGGATTTCGTCAATGAACACGCAGCCGCCATCGGAGCCCAGTTCGAGGGAAATTTTTCGGAGCAGGTTCTCCTGCGAATCGAAGAATTGCCGCTCCGACTCGATATCGAGATTGAAACTGGCGGTCCGCCTTCCCTGCCCTTCGACATGCTCTTTGAGCGCCATCATCAGGGTGGTTTTTCCCGCCTGGCGTGGCCCGACGATGAGGCTGATCTCTTTTTTGGTCAGGTGAGCCTTTAATTCCTCGAAAAGTTGTCTTTTTATGAGCATGTTTGCATTATAACCCGATAATTCTGCAAGTGGACTTTGCAAATTCTCGGGTTGATGCCAAATTTTGCCCATTTTTTGTGTCCATAACTTACCTTACGCAATTTCGTAGTTGGGGCGACCCGCCCAAGCCAAACCGAATGCCAATCCTGAAGAAAGGGTCGCCCGATGTCAAACATCCCTCAAAAATGCGGCTGGGTCGCCCCTACCGCGTAACATCAGTCTATAATTGACCTTGTGAATGCCCTCGTTTCCAAATTCAAAAACGATCCGCTGATGAGCAGGGTTCTGCGCTCCAGCGCGCATTTGTTTACCAGCAACACCATCAGCCTCGGCTTGAGCGTGGTGATGACCGCGCTGGTCTTTCGTTTGCTGGGCGCGGCGGGATCGGGGCTGATTGCCATTGTGATGGGGTATGCCTCCACAGTGAACAGCCTGCTTTCGTTTCGCATGAGCGAGTTGGTGGTGCGCTACGGCGGCGAGTATCTCGAGAAAGGGGAAAAGCAAAAAGCCGCTTCCGTCGTCAAAGCCGCCGCGTTGACCGAAGCCGCCGTCTCTGCGCTGGCATTTTTGGTTGTGCTGATCTCCTCGGCGTGGGCTTCGCGCGCGTTTGCAAAATCATCCGACGCGGCGATCATGTTTATCGTCTTTGCCATCGGCTTGCTGGCGAATTTCAACACCGAAACCTGCACAGGTATTTTGCAGGTGATGGGAAAAATCCGTTATCAAGGCACGGTCAACTTAATTCAAAGCATTCTGTCGCTGGGCATTGTCATCGCGGCGTTCTTTTTGCCGAATCAAATTTGGGTTGTGTTGTTGGCTTATCTTGCTGGCAAAGCCATCCTCGGCCTCGGCCTTTTTTTTACGGCTCAAAGGCAATTACATCACGCGCTTGGCGCAGGCTGGTGGAATTCTCCGCTCATGCCGTTTGCGGAATCGCGCAGTCTGATTCGTTTTGCGATCAGTTCCAACATCAGCGCGACCATCATCAAAATCTTCCGTGAGAGCGAGCCGCTGTGGGTGGGTCTCTTCCTTTCCACTGAAGCGGTCGGATATTACAAAGCGGCGTATTCACTTGTCAGTTTTCTCTCCGTACCAGCCGATCCGCTCATCGCCGCGACCTATCCCGAGATCAACCGCCTCATCGTGCAAAAGGCATGGGCTTCGTTAAAAAGTTTTCTTCGCAAGATCACCGCGCTGGCGTTTGCGGTCAATGCCGCCGCCGCGCTGGGATTTATCTTCCTCGGCCAGTTCGCGCTGATTCTTTTTACGGGTCATCGTGAATTTGTCACAGCCTATCCCGCATTGATCGCACTGTTTATCGGCCTTGCGTTTAATTACACCCTCTTTTGGAATCGTCCGCTTTTGCTTTCGCTTGGCCTGCCCGATTTTCCGATCTGGGTCACGCTCATCGTCGGCCTCATCAAAGTGGCGCTGGCGTTCTGGCTCGTTCCGCAATACGGCATCCTTGCGGCGGGCGAGCTGCTTTCGTTTTATTACATCGCCTCGGTGGGCATCATGGCGTTGCGCGGGGTGAGGGCAATAAGGATGAAGGATGAAGGATGAAGGATGAAGGATGAAGGATGAAAATTGCGGTCATTACGAATTCGCGCATTCCGTCGTTGACGGCTAATTCGATACAGGCGATGAAGACGACTCAGGCCTTGATGCAGTTGGGACACGATATAAGGATGTTCGCCCCAAAAGAAACGGAGACCGTTAATTACCAATCTCTAATTACTCATTACGGCCTACGCATCGCACCGACCCTCAAACTGATCCCGTCCATTCGGTGTTCAAGCGCCTTGACTTTGTCGTCCTCGCCCAGAATGCCGCCGAGAAATTTGGCGCTGATTTAATTTACACCTGGCTTCCGCAATCTGCCGTGCTCGCGCTTTGGTCTGGCTATCCCGTCGTCCTCGAAATGCACGCGGATGTGGCTGGTAACGGCGCATGGTGGCTTCGTCAATTTTGGAAGGCGCGTGGAAAAAAGTTGATGACGGTCACTACGTCGGCGCTGAGACATGCTTTAGAACGCTCGACCAATTTGCAGTTTAAGGATGAGTCGCTGCTTGTCGCGCCGAACGGAGTCGAGTTGGAGAGATATGCCGAATTGCCGAGTCCGCCCGAAGCAAGACATCGCCTGAATCTGCCCGATGGTTTGACCGTTGGATTCACAGGTCACATTTACCCCGGCCGCGGCGCGGATTTGCTGTTTGAACTGGCGAAGCAAATGCCGCGCGTGAATTTTTTGTGGGTGGGCGGCACGCCTGAGTTGGTTGATTTTTGGCGCGGAAAGTTGACCGAGGCGCGAATGACCAACGTGACGATGACAGGCTTTGTGAAGCATGAGGTGATTCCGCTCTATCAAGCCGCGTCGGATGTTTTGCTGATGCCTTATTCGCGTTCGATCTCTGCCAGCAGCGGGCAGGACATTGCCGAGGTCATCAACCCGATGAAGATGTTCGAGTACATGGCTTCGGGTCGGGCGATCCTTTCGGCGGACCTGCCTTCGATCCGCGAGGTGTTGAATGAGGGGAATGCGGTTTTTGTGAATGCAGGGAATTGGGAATTGGTAGTTGGTGATTGGAAAATGGAAATCGATTCTCTGCTTGCGGATGAGCCTCGCAGGCGTGAGTTGGGTGGGCAGGCGCGAAAGGATGTGGAGCGGTTTACGTGGGTGAAGCGGGCGGAGCGGGTGATGGGGAAAAGTTTTCATTGACAGTGAAAACTTTTTGGTATAAGTTTTCACCATGAGTGAAAACTCTGGCCCTCATCCTTTCCGCCGCAAGCGAAGATGGGTTTGTTTTGAGCGGTGCGCAGGTTGACATTCGGTCCCTGCCTGAGTGGTTGTTGCGGCAATAGTGTACGGCGCGGGTGATGGGGATGGGGTAATTTCATTTGTATTGCTGAACACTCTTGATGAATTCCCATTTATTTGTTGGAACCGACAACTTGTTTAAATAAAAATTGCCGCTACCGATTAGCCAGAGCAGTTTATCAAATTCATATGGCACCAACCCGTTGTTTGAACAATATGCAACAACTTCCTTGAAAATATCATAGTCTGTTTCCGCATGAGTAATCCCAACACCCCTGACAATATCTTTGATATGAGTGTCGGGTTTGATAAATTCTGGATATCCATTCTCTTTTAGAAAGTCACATGCAAGCGCAAATCCGAAGCCGAAGATTTCTTTCTCTAGCAATAGCGGCAATGCCAATTTTGTATATTCATTTGTGTAAAAACTACTTACAAAATTATGGAACTCTTGAGCGGATTTAAAAGTTGATAAGAATTGCGCGCATGAAAAAGTTGCTTTTGTGTAAACGACCCAGGAGTTTCGTGGATTATTCTTCTCCATTGCACTGGGTACTTTGATTTTCTGGTGGCTAATCGCGTCGAAGATATCATGCCAAGAAGAGTAATTTCTGATGATTTTTTGGGGATTAAAATTGAATAGCACTTCAGATAAATTTTTAATTTCCCCAATATAGTTTGGCATTCCACCGCGATTCTTTGCATGTTCTAACATTGAACAGAAAAGGTCCCTGATGCTGTCTTTCTTCCCTTTTTGCCATTGTTTCAAATGATTATCAAGGATTATTTCTGTTACTTTTGGCTTTGCGAGAAGATATTTTCTACCCGCTGAAATAAGTTTGCCTGCTCTCATATTTTCCTCTCTAATTGATTGCCTTGTACTTAAACGAAAACTTTTTATTCTCTCGTCACCGCCGTCAAATTCATCGTCAACAGCACCCCGGGCTTGGGCAACTCACTCACGCCAATGACCGTCCGTGCGGGGCGAAGCAACTCATGGAATATAAATTCTTCCCGCACCGAGATGGTTTTCGATGTTCACG
>JBBIUO010000086.1:0-12857 GCA_037440205.1 Chloroflexota bacterium | reverse complement strand
GCCGCCTGTGGTGGTTTCGGGGTTGCCGAACATGACGCCGATCTTTTGGCGGAGTTGGTTGGTAAAGATGACGGAGGTTTTGGTTTGATTGATCGCGCCGGAAAGTTTGCGAAGCGCCTGTGACATGAGCCTTGCCTGCACGCCCATGGTGGCGTCGCCCATGTCGCCTTCGATTTCGGAGCGGGGGACAAGCGCGGCGACTGAGTCGACGATGACCACATCCACTGCGCCGGAGCGCACGAGGGTTTCGGCAATTTCGAGAGCTTGTTCGCCGGTGTCGGGTTGGGAGACGAGCAGGTTGTCAATATCCACGCCGACTTTGGCGGCGTAGGTGGGGTCAAGCGCGTGTTCCATGTCAATGAATGCGGCGGTGCCGCCGAGTCGCTGTGCTTCGGCCACGATGTGTTGACAAAGCGTGGTTTTACCGGAGGATTCAGGCCCGTAGATTTCGATGACACGTCCGCGCGGAATGCCGCCGACGCCGAGGGCGATATCGAGGGAGAGCGAGCCGGTGGGGATAACTTCAGTCACCATGCCATGCGCTTCGCCGAGACGCATGATCGAGCCGTCGCCGTAGCGTTTGAGGATGTCCCCGACGGCTTTATCGAGGACGGCTCGTTTGGCGCTGTCTAAGTTTTGATTTTGTGCGGGTGTTTCTGCTTGTGCGCGGGATGATTTACGTGCCATGGGTTGGGTCTCCAGTTAAGGGTTCATGTCATTGCGAGGCGAAGCCGAAGCAATCTTCTAATTCATGGGGGATTGCTTCGTCGCGAAGAGCAGGAACGCTTCTCGCAATGACACTGTTGATTTTGTGTGTGGCGAGAGTATAGCACAGATGTTCAGTACGTCAAGAGCAGAGTGTGCGTCGCGCCAGACTTAACAAGATTCTGCCTCCCCGTGGATTCTCCTCGTTGATTAGGAGAGTCTACCTGTCTGGTGCGACGCACTCCGGTTACGGCTTTGGCGTGGGCGTGGCTGGCAATTCAGGCAGAAACTCAAGCGTGGGCGCGGATGGGCGAGTGGAGTCGAATCCATTTATGCCTTCGAAAGTGAAGTAGGTCACCTGGCCGGGGAAAATCTCCACCCAGGTTTGGCCGGGCTTTTTCTCTTCGTCGTAAGAGATGTCAATTCGATAAATCCCGGCAGGCAGGTCGCCAAGCACGAGGTTCTCGTTGTAGTACGGATCGGCATTAGCCGCGCCGCCGCTTCCGTACGTTCTCACAAGGTACGATTTCCCTGTTTCCACAGAAGTCACGAACACTTCCTTGTGTCGCATCGTATCTTTTTTCTCATCCATCACGCGGCCAACCAGCACACCCCATCCCTGCGGCGGGGCGATCCACAACTCGGGGTTGAGTGTGTAATGAAACGAATTTTCCCCGAGGCGCACTTCAAAATGGACATGCGGCCCGGTCACTGCTCCCGTTGCGCCAACCAGCCCGATCAAATCTCCCGTCTCCACATGCTGGCCCACCACCGCGATCACTTCGTCCATGTGGGCATAAACCGTGTACAGCTGCTGACCGTTGTAACCAAAATCATGGCGGATGGCAACCGCCAGCCCGTACGGATCGGATTCATTTGTGGGCGTTTCAGTGAACAGGCCCCAACCCGCCCAAACTACTGTGCCGGGTCCCGCCGCGATGATGGGCGCGCCTTTATCGGCATCAATGTCAACGCCGGTATGGATGATGTTCTGCGCGAAGAAAATCCCGCCGTAGCGATAATCGGGAAGCGGCCAGTTGACCTGATCCGCAGCGACGGGGCGCACAAAATAAAAATGATCGTACGGCGACATGGCCCATGGCACCGGATACAGCGGAGGACGCCAGCCCGAGATTGGTTCCGCGCCCGGAGTTGGCAGGTTAAATTGAAACGGTTCCGGTGAAGGAGTCTGCGGCGCTTCAAACGTGACCTTGGGCTGGTCCCCCACTTCGGCCACTACTGGCGTTGGGCTGGGTGTGACGGACCCCGCGCAGGAGGATGTCAGCAGAAATAAAATAGCGGTAAGGATGGTTTTGAGTTTCAAGGTAAACTATTGTGCCGCGCGTAGTCGGCATTCTCTAATGCCGACGGACACGTTAGACGCCTTTGGCGCGTGTTCTTACGCCGATGGCCGCGTTAGAGAACACGCGCCCTACGCAAAACGTTATGGAATGATCGTCGGCGGGGTCTGCGTGGGTAACGGCGTATCAGTCGGTGTGGGCGATAGAGTCGGTGTCGGCGAAAGGGTCGGTGTGGGAGATAAAGTTGGTGTGCGGGTGGGACGCGGCGTGCGAGTGGGCGGACGTGTTTCAGTGGGTGTCGGGGTGCGAGTCGGCGTCAGGCTGGGCGCCAGGACTCGGGTCGGGGTAACGAGTGCGTCAACGGGATACAGTTCCAGCATCGCGTTGTACCAGGTCATGCCGCTGGTCAGTGCAAATTCCGTGAAGCGCGCTCCCGCATAATACGTGCGCCAGTTGGGGAGAGCAGGAAGCCGTTCCCAGCCATAGGCGGCGGCGAGAGCGGTCATATCCACCCAATAGCCGGATGGCACAGCCGCATATTCTCCGCCCTGTTCATACGTTCGCGGATTCAGTTCATAGCGTGCGCTCAAATTCCATGGGGCGTTGTGAATCGGTTCGCCCAGGGAACCGTCTTGAATCGTGGCACGGACGTACACCCGCCAATACGTCTGCGCGCCAACATCTTCACGCAAGGTCACCATCCAGCCGGTATCTGCCATGAGATGATTGATCGCAAAGGCGCGGCCTGTGTACAGCCAATCTTCTTCGAGGCCAGGGTCGAGGCTGGAAGTTAATGGCGTGAATGCACTTTCAAGACTGGAAAGCACATCCCAGCCTGTTTCGATGATGATGCGGTTTCTCAAAGCGTTGAAGGATTCATCCACGAGATCGTGCAGTTGCGGATACGGTGCCTGCACATCGTTGATGGGGACAACGTGCCAGCGTTGATTTGGCACGTCAGTCAGGCGTGACCAGGGGCGACCACAACGCCGGCGGCGTGGACTCTGCGGCTTGTGCGAATGAAGCGGGCAATGGGTTCGATAATTCCGCAAAGCCCCAGGTCAATCCGCGCACGTGGCCCGGCAGAGGAGTCGGCGCAAGCAACAGGCCGCCCTTGACGTCGTACGAAATGAGATATTGCTGATTGGGGCCGTCGGTGACTGCGATGATTTTTTCGGCAGTCTCATTCCAGGAGCCGCGGATTCCATCTCCAATCCAGTAAGCGGCGCGGTTGGGATCGTTTGCGTTCCACGCGTAGAGTCCGCTGTAACCGATGGTCTGCGAAATGGATGCCCACAATAATTGCGAACCATCGTAATTCCAGACAGGATAATTTTCGGATGCGAAGGGAGTGTTGCTCAGGTTCTGGTAACGGTCTGCACCGGTGAGATCGAGATTGGCGAGCCACACGTCGCTGTCGCCGCCGCGAGTGGAAATAAAAGCGACGTGGCGTCCATCCGGCGCCCAGACCGGGGAATGGTCGGAGGCGGGGTCTTGCGTGATGGGCAGGATGGGCTGTGTCCGGTCATTCACCGAGACGATGGAGACTTCGAGGTTGTCGTTGACGTAGGTTTCAAAGACAAGCCATTTCGCATCGGGCGACCAGGATGGTGCGGAATCATATTCCGGTGAGTTGGTGACCTGGCTGACGTTTCCGCTTTGCAAATCCATCACGTATAGATCCCAGAAGCCGTTTCTATCGGAGGCGAAGGCGAGTTGGGTGCGGTCGGGGCTGAGGGCGGGGGCGATGTCGTTCCAGTTGCCTGAGGTGATTCGGGTGAGCGGCAGATCCTGCGGCGGGTTACTTTGCACGAAGAGATGGGCGTATCCGTTTTCTTCGATGGAGAGGAAAACGAGATTGCCTTCGCCGCTGTAACGGATGACGACGGGCGTGCTTGTCGCTTCGAGGACGGGGGCGAGGGATGCTTCCGGCGCGGGAGTCGATTCGGCGGGTTGAAGACAGCCAGAGAGCAGGAGGCTGAGAATCACCATTGTTATTATCAGTATTTCACGAAAAGTTGCCCGTAGTGGCGACTTCAGTCGCTTTTTACCCGAACGACTAAAGTCGTTACTACGTTTTCGCGATCTACTGCTTCGGAAAAGATCAAGAACACCTCGCAGTGACATGTTCGTACGGTGAGTGGGGGCAGGAAAATGCAAAGGCATGGACAATGTCAATTAAGTTGAAGCAGGCTGGGGGTCGTTTGGATGCGGTTCCACATCGAATGAAACACTGAGCGGCTCATTGGATGGCCCGTCTGGATAATAGAGTCTTGCATTCAGTGTGTAGGGATTGTTGATCTCGCCGCGGATGTGCATGGTGAATTCGAGTTTCCACGAAAGCGGCTCGACGATGCTGGTGGAGGAAACTTCGTCGCCGTTTGCATCTGTGAGAGTGATTTCGATGTAGGGGCGTTTTTGAAAGGGAGTGACTTCGAGATTGACCCGCAAGCGGCGGCCATCGGGATAGGGTTGCGCGGAAAGCGAGTTGATTTTTGTTTCTTCGGGAACGGCGCGGGTGAGATTGTCTTCGGGAAAGAAAAAGTCCATTTGGGTATTATAACCAGAAAAAATTGCGACGCTCTCCGCGGCGGATGAGATTTGGATTACAGTTTCATTAGGGAAAAACCACGAAGGGTCACAAAGAGGCACAAAGGCTTTTCCTTTGTGCCACTTCGTTTCTTTGTGGTTGAAAAGTGTAATGGCGTATAATTTTAGGTGGAGATCACTATGGATGCGATATTGATTCACGGAATGGGACGCAAGCCGATGGCGATGTCTATTTTGGCGGCGCGGTTGCTGGCGGAGGGAATCCGCCCGCATCTTTTCGGTTACATGGTCGCGCTCGAGCGGTGGGATCATTGCGTCCAGCGATATGAACGGTTTATCAACAGGCGCGTTGGGGACAGGGATTACATCATCGTCGGGCATTCGCTTGGAACGGTTTTGACTCGCGCTGTTCTGCCGCGATTGATTCACAAACCGAAGGCATGTTTCTTTTTGGCTCCACCGACGCAGGTTTGCAAGGCGGCGCGGACGTTTGCTCATCGCCCGGTGGCTCGGTTTTTTATGGGCAGAATGGGACACCTGCTTGCCAGCGATTCATTCATGGAGTCTCTGCCTGTGCCCGATGTGCCGACGAAGATTTACGCCGGGGTGGCAGGGCCGCGCGGACGATATTCGCCTTTCGGGAACGAGCCGAACGACGGCCTGCTCATGGTCAACGAGACGATGTTGCCGAATGTGCCGGTGCAGACTGTCCCTGCATTGCATACGTTCATCATGAATTCGGAGGTCGTGACGAGGGATATTGTGAGGATTGCGAAATCAAGTATGATCTAAATATTGGAAGATTGTGGCGGCCTATTTTTGATGCGAGGGTGAAATGAAAAAACAGTCTATTGCTCTTTTATGGAAATTGGTCGGAAACACAACCGTCCAAATACAGACGGGACGTGGCGGCGGTGATTGTGGTTATGAGTTTACGATTGGGAGTGACTATCTGGTTTACGCAAGTCACGCCTATGGCAAGCCAAATGCTTATTTGGTAACGAGCATTTGCTCACGCACTACCGAGTTGTCTCAGGCGGCGGAAGATATGGCGTACCTCAATACTTTGCCGACGTTGGGCCTGAAAAAATCCTCAAACATGGGCTTTGTCCTGCTTTGTGGCTTCGGATTGATTGCGGTCATCCTCGCGTTGTTTGTCATCTATTTTCGACGCTGTAAGAAGAGCGCTCAGTAAATATCCTGTGGACGCAAAAAAACAGTCTCCGAATTTCCGCCAGAAAACTCGGAGGCTGTTTACTGATCACTGTTTACTATTCACTGCCTACTGATCGCTTCTCACCCCCCTACCCGTTCTTCTTTTGAAACTCCTTCATAAACTTCGATAACTCCTGCGTGCCTTCCACGGTCATCGCGTTGTAGATGGATGCTCTCATCCCGCCGACGGAGCGATGTCCCTTGAGGCCGATCAGGTTGTTGCTCTTCGCTTCCTTCGCAAAGGCATCTTCCAATTCCTCGCTGGGCAGGCGGAAGGGAATGTTCATGATCGAGCGCGCCTCGGGCTTGGCGTGTCCACGATAGAAGCCGCCGCTTTCGTCAATGGCTTTGTAGACAGTTTCCGCCTTTGTGCGGTTGATCTTTTCAACAGCGGGGAGACCGCCGAGTTTCTTCGCCCACTTGAGCACAAGCCCGACCATGTAAATGGCAAAGCAGGGCGGCGTGTTGTGCAGGGAGCCGCTTGCGGCCAGCGCCTTGTAATCGAGCATCACGGGCAGGTTGGCAGGCGTGCGTTCGATCATGTCATCGCGGATGACGACAATGGTCACGCCGGCGGGCCCGGCGTTTTTCTGCGCGCCGGCATAAAGCATGGCGTATTTTGTCACATCAATCGGTCTGCTGATGAAATCAGATGACGCATCGCAAATCAGCGGCACGCCATCGGGCGGGGTCGGCTCGCTAAAAAATTCCACGCCGTGAATGGTCTCGTTGGATGTGAAATGCAGGTACGCGGCCTTCGGGTCAAGATCGAGTTTTTCAGGCAGGCCTTTGAAACCATCCGCTTCGGTGTTGGCGGCGGCGCGGGTCGCTCCAAGTTTCTGCGCCTCCTTGATCGCGGTCTTGCTCCACGTGCCGGTCACAATGTAATCGGCAGATGCGCCGGCGGCGCGCAGGTTCATCGGGAGCATCGCAAATTGCAGGGACGCTCCGCCCTGCAAAAACATCACCTTGTAATTCGACGGGATGCCGAGCAGTTCGCGCAGGTCGGCTTCCGCGGTTTGGATCACCGCTTCGAATTCCTTCGAGCGGTGGCTGATTTCCATGACGGACATTCCCGTGCCTTTGAAATCGAGCAACTCCGCCTGCGCCTGTTGCAGAACTTCAAGCGGCAGGACTGCCGGCCCGGGGTTGAAATTGTACACACGTTTGAGATCAGACATTGATTGGACTCCTGTTGATTATGAAAATTTTACGGTTCATTCCTGACCGTTGAACTGGTTCTGTTTTCTCATTTATTCGCTACATTATATAGGACTTGTGCAAAACCTTGCGTAGGGCGCGTTCTCTAACGCGCGGGCTGGGCAATCGCCGTTAGAGAACGCCGATTACGCTTGAGTTCCGATTATATCTTTTCGTCCGATAAATCCACAAGAACAATCGGCATGATTCGCACCTGACCTCCTTCCGTCGTGTCGTTGACAAAGGGTTTTCTCGTTGTTAGAATGGCGGGCGTGTTGAAACTGCTTTTTCAAACGGGAACTTAGCCGATTCGTCGGTTGGGTTCCCGTTATTAATTTCAAGCCCGTACCGCAACATTCATGTTGCATTTGGCGGCAGGATTACTACTCGCAAGATAATGGTTTTTAAGAAAATAATCACGCAACGTTGCTAGGGCGCGTTCTCTTACGCGCCCGTTGGCGTTAGAGAACGCCAACTACGCGGTTACGGTATTTAATTTTTTAAACTTCATAATCTTGCGGTACCCATAACCTAATTTTTTCCAGGAGAATCTCTAATGAAAGTTCTAGTTTGCGACAAGACCGAAAAGGAATATATCGAGCAGATGCGCGCCGCAGGCCTGACCGTGGACGTGCGTGACGACATTACGCCGGAAGAACTCCCCAATGTTCTGCCCGCCTATGACGGCATGGTTGTTCGTTCCCGTACCAAGGTGCGGCAGCCGCTCATTGACGTTTGCCCCAACTTGAAGGTCATCGTGCGAGGCGGGGTGGGACTCGACACCATCGACCACGAATATGCCAAATCCAAAGGCATCACCGTGATGAACACCCCGATGGCAAGTTCCGCTTCGGTGGCCGAACTGGCAATTGGCTACATGTTCGCGCTGGCCCGCTCCATCTACAAGGCCACGACTTCGATGAAAGCCGAAAAATGGGACAAGAAAAGTTTTGAAGGCGATGAGATCGGCGGCAAAACCCTTGGCCTGATCGGTATCGGTAACATCGGCAAAGAGACCGCCAAACGCGCCAACGCCCTCGGCATGACCGTGCTTGCCTACGATCCGTATGTCAAGGAAGCCAATGGAATCAAACTCGTTTCGCTCGATGAACTGCTTGCCCAGTCCGATTACATCAGCCTGCACCTGCCGAAGACAAAGGAATCTGCCGGCATGATCGGCGCGGGACAATTTGCGAAGATGAAGAAAGGCGTCCGCATCGTCAATTGCGCGCGCGGCGGCATCATTGACGAGAACGCGCTCTACGACGCGCTGGTCAGCGGCCAGGTGGCGGGCGCGGCGTTGGATGTCTTCGCCGAGGAACCTCCCACCGACTGGAAATTGCTCAAACTGGATAACGTCATCGGCTCTCCGCACATCGGCGCGGCCACAAAGGAAGCGCAGGCCCGCGTCGGCGCGGAAGTGGCCGAGAAATTGATCGCGTTTGCGAAAGGTTAACTGTCATTGCGGGGAGGGCGCTCTCCCCGACGAAGCAATCTCCACGCGATAAGGAGGTTGCTTCGTCGCCGCTTCGCGGCTCCTCGCAATGACATACGGAGGCATTCATGAAACTCATTCCCGATATCGGCATTCAAATTCCACAGGTGTATCTCCCCAAACCCGGCACTGACCTGAAAAAATGGGCAGTCATTGCCTGCGACCAATTCACCTCTGAGCCTGAGTATTGGCATGAAGTGGAAAAGATCGTCGGCGATGCACCGTCCACATTGAACCTGACTTTTCCCGAAGTGTATCTCGAAAAAGAAGGCGGCGAAGGGCGCATCAAGAATATCCAATCCGCCATGCGCAAGTATCTGGATGAAGGCATCCTCCAGCCGCGCGATGGATTGATCTACGTCGAACGCACGGTGGCAGGCAAAACCCGCAAGGGCGTCATTCTCTGCCTCGACCTCGAATGCTACGATTACAACAAGGGTTCATCGAGTCTCATCCGCGCCACCGAAGGGACGATTGTGGACCGCCTCCCCCCGCGAATCAAAATCCGCGAAGGCGCCGCGCTGGAATTGCCGCATATCCTCGTGTTGGTTGACGATCCGAATCGCACAGTCATCGAGCCGCTTGCCGCCGCAAAATCGAAACTCGAAAAACTTTACGACTTCGATCTCATGCTCGACAGCGGTCATCTCGCTGGTTACGCCGTAAGCGAAGAGTTTGAAAACAAGGTTGTTGAGGCCCTGCGCGGACTCGCCAAGCCCGAAACCTTTGCCGCGAAATATGGCATCGGCAGGGATCAACCCGTTTTGCTTTTTGCAATGGGCGACGGCAATCATTCCCTTGCCACGGCTAAAGCCATCTGGGAAAAGATGAAGCCGCAAGTCGGCATGGATCATCCCTCGCGCTATGCGTTGGTTGAAATTGAAAATGTCCACGATGAAGGACTTGAGTTCGAACCCATCCATCGCGTGCTGTTCAATTTGAAGAAGGATTTGTTCGCGGAGTTGAAGAGCACATTCGGCGATGACTTCAGTTACACGGAAGTCCCCAGCGGCGCGGAGATGATTCAAAAGGTAGACTCTGCTGAGGGTCAGAAGCAGGCCATCGGTCTGGTTGGAGGCGGGGGAAAGTTTGGCGTGATCGAAATCGCGCACGCCTCGTCCATTCTTGCGGTCGGCACCATTCAATCGTTCATCGATTCGTTTTTGAAAAGTGGCGGCGCGGAAAAAGTGGATTACGTGCATGGCGAGGATGTGGTGGAGCGGCTGGCATTGCAGGCGGGCAACGCGGGCTTTTATCTCGCGGGCATGAATAAGTCTGATTTGTTCAAGACCGTGATCCTCGATGGCGCATTGCCGCGAAAAACTTTTTCGATGGGCGAGGCGCGCGAAAAAAGATTTTATATGGAGGCAAGGAAGATTGCGTAGTTTGGTTGGAGCGGTTGAGGTTACAACTTCAGCCGCTCCAATGCTTTTTGAAAATCAGCGGGGTAGGGCGCGGTGAAGGTAACTCGCTCGTTTGTGACTGGATGATGGAACGACAACGAATGCGCGTGCAACGCGGCGCGCGCGATGATGTCGGTTTCGGGGGCGCTGTAGAGGATGTCTCCCAAAAGTGGATGACCCAACGCGAAGGCATGGACTCTGATCTGGTGCGTTCTCCCCGTCATCGGCATCGCCTCCACCAAAGCCGCGAGTTGGTTCTGTTTCAATATTTTGAATCTCGTCTCGGCATGGACTCCATTTCGATTGTCCACAACTGTTCGATGTTTACTGCCCACATTCGCGCGCAACGGAAACCTGGTGATCTTCTCGCTCCATTTCGGTGAGCCGTTTAGAATGGCGTGATATTTTTTCTCCACAAGATGTTTTTCGAATTGAATGTTCAACGAACGATGCGCTTCGGCAGTTAAAGCAAAGACGATGATTCCGCTCGTGGATTTGTCAATGCGATGCACCACCCAAATTTTGGAAAATTCCTCTTCAAGCATTTTCAACAAATATGGCGCATCCCTGTCCCAGCCATCCGGTTGGACAGGCAGACCGTCAGGTTTGTTGACCACCAAAATGGAATCGTCTTTATGAAGGATTTGCATGTTTCCAATTATAGCCGTTCCCTGCTTGACCCCTTTCCGTTGCAGGGTTATCATGACCGCATGAATGAACAACCCACTGAATTCAATCCCGCATTGATCGACTCCCTCCTGCATCCGCTGGCACAGCCCCTCCGCAAGTTGCTGACCCGCGAGGGACGGCGCGAACTAAAAAAAATCCTGATTGACGACGAGGAAAATATCCTCGAAGCATTGAAGGCGGGAGTGAAGGTCGAATCTGTTTATTTCGCCGGCGAAGACAGGCTCTCTGAAACTTTTCTTCAAAAACTTCCAAAACAAGTCACGGTGCATGAAGTGGCGAAGCGAACCACCAAGAAACTCTTTGAGAATGACAAGATTTCCCGCATCTTTGCCATCGCCCAGACTCCCGAACCCATTGGGCTGGAGGCGTTGAAGACCATCGAAAAAGATGTAGTCGTGTTGGAAGACTTGAGCATTTCAGGCAACATCGGCAACATCACCCGCACTTCGCTTGCCCTTGGAATCGGCGGCATTATCCTGCTAAACATGGACCCCATTGACCTGTATGATCGCCGCCTGATTCGCGCCAGCCGCGGCTACCTCTTCACTATGCCGATGATCACTGCCAGCACACACGATTTTCTGGATTACTGCAAAAAGAACAATGAGACCCTGCTCGTCACTGCGATGGATGCCGACAAGACCATAGATGACATTTCATCCATTCCCAATCGTCTGCTCATCGTCTTCGGCAGTGAAAAGGAAGGCTGTTCGCCTGAGATCGAGAACGCCGCGACCATGAAAGCGCGCATTCCCATCAGCGGAAGGGTGGAGTCGCTCAATGTGTCTGCTTCGGCTGGGATTACGTTGTATAGCCGGGCGAAGTTCAATATGCCGCAAGGTTAATCCCGCGGCAATCTTTTAACTGCTCGCGCCGCTGTATTGCTTCAAGCCCGCTTTCCAAACCTGTGACGCCACAATAAAACTGACGACACTCACACCGAGATAAATTGCCACACGTGTTGCATCCAATTCTCCGCGCAGGGACTGGAGTGGAATTGTCGTTGCGACGGCGATGGGGATGATGAAGGTGACGATCACTCTCAACCAGACGGGATAGACTGTGGCAGGATAACGTCCCGCATCCATCAAGGCTTGCAGGATGGTAACGTTGTTGTCGAACTTGACGAACCAAAAGGTGAGGGCAATTAGGACGATCCAAAGGCTGTAGATGACGATCATGCCTGAGAGGGCAAGCAGGATAAAGGTCAGGATGTGAGGCGCGGTGGCGGTTTCCCCGGCCATGTTGACTCCGGTCACGATCAAAATCACAGCGAGCACCAAATCCCAAATCCTCCAAACGGTGATGCGCGAAAACGTGACCAGGAACATGCTGTTGACGGGTTGCAGGATGGTGTAGTCCATCGAGCCGTCGCGGATGGATTGGTTGAATTTTTCGGTGTTGGGCCAGATGAGCGCGATCATCATGGTGTTGACGAGACGAAAGACGCCGAGCAATGCAATGAGTTCGCCGAGACCCCAGCCGCCAAGGGTTTCTGTGTTATTGAAGATGATGTTGAGCGAGAGCAGTTCCCAGCCGAGCCACATGAAATTGAGCAGAATGTTCACCCAGGTATCGGCGCGATAGGCGAGCGCCATTTGCACGTTGACTTTGAAGAATGCGGAAAGTAGTTTGAGGGTTTGCATACGTTACGCTCCGACTGCGGAATACTGCTTCACGCCCTGACGCCAAATCCAGTTGAAGGCGAAAATGGCAACGACCAGCCAGACACCTGCCATGATGTAGCCGAGGATGATCTGGTTGGTTGAAAGTTTTCCGAGAATCACTTGAATGGGGAAATATAGGAACAATTGGAACGGCAGGTATTGGGCGATATTTTGAATCAATTTTGGCATGAGCGGAAGCGGCACGAATTGACCCGAGAATAGCAGGATGAGCGCGAAATAAAATTCATGAATGGAATACACGCGCGTCGTCCAGAAGGCAAGGGAGGTGACGGCGGCGGAGAGCAGATAGCCGATGAAGAAGGCGAGGATCATGATAGGGATGGAAAGCAAAACACCCGTGAGACTCACGCCGCTGAAATCGGGCTTGAAGAGGAAGAACAAAATGATCCAGATGGGAATCAAGATCATGATGAAGAGGGTTTTGAAGGCAACGTTATTGACCAGCGCGCTCGTGAGCATGGGATGAATGGGCTTGATGAGCTCCCCCGAAAGAGAACCGTCCTGGATTTTGTAGGCGAAGGTGTGGATGATGATGTTGCTGGTGATCTGGTCGCAGATGAGCAACACCATGTAGTAAGTCACAAAGTCGTTGGCGGTGAAGCCGTTGACC
>JBBIUO010000085.1:11631-12871 GCA_037440205.1 Chloroflexota bacterium | reverse complement strand
AACACCCGCGAAATCCTTGTCATGGCCCCGTTGATGGCGTTGATCCTCGCCATTGGCATCTGGCCCATGTGGATTTTGGATGTGATTAACAAGGCAGTTGTGGCTCTCTTCTAAAGTAATTGGTAAATGGTAATTGGTAATTTTCCACTTTCCACTGATAACTGTTCACTGATTACTGATAACTATTCACCAATTACCAATCTCCAATTACCACCTTCGAGGTGATTATGAATTTTCCAATCCTAAGTGTTATTACTTTCCTTCCGATCCTGGCGGCGGTCATCATTTTGATGGTGCCTGCCAACCGGAAGACTGAAGCGCGCGCAGTGGCGCTTGCCGCGGCAACGCTCGACCTGCTACTTTCGGGCTGGGTCTATTTGCAATATCTGCTCGGCCACATGACCGGCTATCAGTTTGTCGAGCAACACAACTGGCTTCCTGCGCTCGGCATCAGCCTCAAATTCGGCGTGGACGGCATGAGCGCTCCGCTGGTTTTGCTGACAGGCATCGTGATGTTCACGGGCGTGCTCATCTCCTGGGGCAACGACGATCCGCACGTGATGGCGGGCATCCAGGACAGGCCGCGTGAATTCTTCGCTTTTCTCTTTCTGCTGGCGGGCGGTGTGTTCGGCGTGTTCGTCTCGCTCGACCTGTTCATGTTGTTCTTCTTCTATGAAATTGCCGTGTTCCCGATGTACCTGCTCATCGCCATCTGGGGCTGGAAGGTCACCCGCGAGTACGCTGCGATGAAACTGACCCTGTACCTGTTCGTCGGTTCCGTGTTTGCACTCGTCGGCGCGCTTGTCATGTACTGGACTCAATACCAGAACACCGGCGTTCTTTCCTTCGACATGCTTCAAATGGAAAAGGCGGGCTTTTCTTCCGCATTCCAATACGCATGGTTCCTGCCCGTCTTCTTCGGCTTTGCGGTGCTGGGCGGCATCTGGCCCTTTCACAACTGGTCGCCGGATGGACACGTTGCCGCGCCGACAGCCGTCTCCATGTTCCATGCCGGCGTGCTGATGAAACTCGGCGCATTCGCCGCCCTGCGCGTGGGCGTGATGCTCCTGCCCGACGGCGCGAAGCAGTGGTCGTGGCTCATCATGACCTTTGCCGCCATCGCGGTTGTGTACGGCGCGTACATCGCCTTCGTCCAAACCGACCTGAAATATATGATCGGTTTTTCGTCCGTTTCGCACATGGGGCTGGTCATGCTTGGGATTTCAACGCTCAACCACAA
>JBBIUO010000085.1:261-11604 GCA_037440205.1 Chloroflexota bacterium | reverse complement strand
GGCGTGATGACGGCTCTCTTCTTTGCCATCACCGGCATGATCTATGACCGGGCGCACACGCGCATGATCCCCGAACTCGGCGGCATGTCGAAGATCATGCCCTACGCCGCCATCGGCTTCATCATCGGCGGTCTCGTTTCGATGGGCATGCCCGGCTTCTCCGGTTTCATCGCAGAATTCCCCATCTTCATGGGTGTGTGGGGACGCCAATGGCTGGTGGCCGTTTTCGCCAGCATTTCCATCGTCATTACCGCGGCCTACATCATGATGAACATCCGCAAGGTGTTCTTCAGCCCGATGCCCGATCACCTCGAAGGCCACGTGGGCGACATCACCGCCCTCGACAAGGTGGCGGTCACAACCCTGTGCTTCTTCATGATCGTCATCGGTTTGTTCCCCTCGGTGATGGTTCCCATGGTGCAGACGGGCGTTGAAAATATCCTTCGCCTGTTGGGAGGCGCATAATGTTCACATCCACCGTTTTCGCTTCCATCCTCCCCGAAATTCTCATCCTTGCAATTGGCATCGTCCTCTTGATCGCCGAACCCTTCTGGAAGGAAGAAGGCCGCCGCAACGCGGGCTGGCTCACTGCAGGTGGCCTCTTCATCGCGATGATCCTCAGCCTGCTGTTTGGCCGTCCCGGCGAGCCGGTCTCTGTCCTCGGCGGCATGATCCGCTTCGACTGGCTTGGCTTCTTCCTCAAACTGCTCTTTATGTTCGCGGCGGCGGCAACAGCCCTGCTTTTGATGGATCATGAAAAAGCGGGTCGGCGCGGCGAAGCCTACCTCATGCTCCTCGCCTCGCTTCTCGGCATGAACCTGATGGCCTCCGCCGCCGACCTCGTCATGCTTTACCTTTCCATCGAGACCGCATCCATTCCGCTTTACATCCTTTCCGGCTTCCTCGTCGGCGACGAACGCTCCACCGAAGCGGGCTTCAAGTATCTGCTCTTCGGCGCCCTTTCTTCGACGGTGATGTTGTACGGCTTCAGCCTCGTTTTTGGATTTAGCGGCACGACGAATCTTTACAACCTCGCAGAGATGTTTGCCGCTGGTAACCTCTCGTTCACACTGACCTTTGGCCTGATTGCCCTCGTGACGGTTGGTCTTGGCTTCAAGATCGCCGCCGTCCCATTTCACTTCTGGGCGCCAGACGTGTATCAGGGTGCGCCGACACCTGTGGCGGGATTCCTTTCCACGGCTTCCAAAGCCGCGGGCTTTGCGGTGATCCTCCGCCTGTTCTTTATTGCCTTCTCCGGTTTTGCCCAGTCCTGGTCAATGACCTTTGCCGTGCTCTCCGCAGTGACCATGACCGTGGGCAACCTGCTCGCGCTTCCTCAGACCAACCTCAAGCGCCTGCTTGCGTTCTCGTCCATTGCTCATGCGGGGTATGCGATGATCGGTGTGGTGGCATTTAGTCAATTGGGCGCGGCAAGCGTGGTCTTCTACCTCGCGGCTTACATTGCGACCAACCTGCTCGCCTTCGGCATTGTCATGGCGTTCAGCCGCATCACCGGATTGGAAGAAATGAAGGATTATGCCGGCATGAGCCGTCGCAATCCATTCCTCGCGTTGATGATGCTGGCCGCGTTCCTTTCGCTGGCGGGAATGCCCCCGTTTGGCGGTTTCGTGGCGAAGATATTTGTCTTTGCCGCGGGCGTGCAGGCGGATTACACCTGGCTGGTTGTCGTGGGCATCGTCAACTCCATCATCGGCGTGTACTACTATTTGAATGTGATGAAGTTCGTGTACCTCTACCGAATGCCGAACGAAGATGAGGAGAAGCATCCCGTCCCGTTGACTCGTCCATACACAATTGCGCTTGTGGTTCTGGTGCTTGGCGTGATTCTGGTCGGCACGGTTTTTGCCCCGTTCTTCGGCTGGTCCGATGCGGGCGCGTTGAATTTGTTTTAGTCACCGTACCGCAAAATTCATTTTGCTCCCCATGAAGCGCAAAGTGAACTTTGCGGTACGAGAATGCCTGAGAAAACAGAATCAGGCCAAAGGTCGAGAAAGAAGCGTTGCCCGGGCGTTGAAAAATGCCGCTCGGTTGGGAAATCCAAAAAAGGATTTCTGTTTGACGGTTCTTTGACCTGTCAGTTATAATCGTGCGACATGGCACAATCAGAACAGAAGGGACGCAATATCCTGAACACCCTGCTCGTCGTAATGATCGGGCAGGTTGGTTGTTTGACCCTCGTTGTGATCCTGGCTTCGGTGTTTTTGGGGCTGTGGCTCGACGGTATGTTCGGCACGAAGCCGATGTTCACGCTGATTTTGCTGTTTGCTGGAATTCCTCTGTCAGTGCTCTTGATGCTGTTTGTGTCGCGCAGGACGCTGGCGAGGCTGCAAGAGAAAAACGATACCAAAGAAAAGGAATTGTAGGAGGCGGATTTTGGAACAAGTAAAACGAAGACCCTGGCGCCGATGGGTCGTACTGGTGTTGATGATCGCAGGTTTTATTCTGGGTGGGAGCGCACTCTTTCCGGCAGTACAACCTGAGATCACCGTAAAGGCGGAGAACTTGCTGGGCGAAGGTGTTGCCTGGTTTACTCTGCCGGTCATTGGCGATTTTTACCTTGTAAATACACTTCCCACACTGTTTATCACAATATTTATTGTGATACTGCCTCTGGCGCGGGCGACTAGAAACTCGCTCAAAAAGAGCGCCCAGACGGATCTGGTGCCGCGTGGCATCGGTAACTTGATGGAAGCCATTGTGGAAATGCTGTATAACCTGACCGAAGGCTCGGCAGGCAGGTATGCGAGGATGATCTTCCCCTGGTTTGCGACCATCATGATCTATGTGTTGATCGCGAACCTGCTCAAGTTGATCCCCGGATTTGAGTCCATTGGTGTGTTGCACCCTCATGGCGAACATGCAAGTGAACTGCATGGTTGGTATATTTACGATGCTGAATTAAGCAAGGAGTATGTTCTCGCTCCGTTCCTTCGCGGCATTTCCGTGGATTTGAACTTTACCGCTTCGCTGGCGTTGATCGCAGTGGTGATGATCCAGGTGATCGGCTTCCGCGCGCAGGGAATTGGCTATTTGAGCAAGTTTTTCAATACCCGCCGCATGTTCAAAGTGCCGTTCTTCGGCGCGATGGATTTTCTGGTTGGTTTGCTGGAGTTGATCTCCGAACTTTCGAAGATCCTCTCGTTTGCCTTCCGTCTGTTCGGGAATATGTTTGCTGGCATTGTGCTGGTCGCCATTGTTGCGGGGCTGCTCGGCAAGTTTTCCATTCTGCCCGCGATGATCATGATGTTCGAACTTTTTGTCGGTGTCATTCAGGCGTTCGTGTTCGGCATGTTGACCATGGTGTTCATGGCGCAGGCCACGCAGGGTCACGGCGAACACGAAGAGCACGGCGAGGAACACGCCGAAGCGCATGCAGATGCGCATGAAATCTAAAAATAAATAACAGGATAATCCCAAGGAGGCTTGTAATATGGAAGGAAATATTTTGGATGCAATGCGCTATGTCGGCGCAGGTTTGGCAATGATTGGCGCGGCGGGGGCCGGTGTGGGGATCGGTTTGAGCGTGCAGGGCGCGCTCACCGGCATGGCTCGCAACCCCGATACCTACGGCAATTTGTTGACCAATATGATCCTCGGCATCGCGTTCTCCGAGGCCATCGCGATCTATTGTCTCGTGATTGCGTTCCTCATGCTCTTCAAGGTCGTGTAGTTCAAGGAGCATTGAAACATGGAAGCATTAGGTATTAATCTCGGTCTGCTCATTGTCCAGATCATTGCGTTCTTCATTGTATTCCTCACGTTGAACGCCTGGGTGTATCAGCCCATGCTGGATATGATGGAGACCCGCAAGAAGAAGATCGCCCAGGGATTGGAAGACGCGCGCGTTGCCGCCGAAGCCCGGGCGGATGCCGAAAAAGAATCCGCAAAGATATTGGCGAACGCACAGGCTGAAGCGGGCAAGGTTGTCCGTGAAGCCACGGAACGCGCCGCCGCCGCTGGCAGGGATGTGAAGGCCCAGGCCGAAGCCGAAGCCGCCAAAGCGCGTGAGACTGCCATGGCCGAAGCCGAACTGGAGCGCAACCGCATCCTCGGCGATCTGCGCGGACAGGTTGCCGCTCTCGCCATTGCCGCCGCGAACAAACTCATCGGCGAAGCGCTCGATGAAAGGAAACAACACGCCTTGATTGACGAATTCTTCTCGGGCGTGAAAGCCGGCAAAGTGATGGTTGTTGAAGGTGAACTGAAGGGTGACGCTGCTGAAGTGACCAGCGCGCTTCCTCTCACCGGCCAGGAACAGGATACCGTGAAGAAGAGCGTCTCTGTGAAGGATATTTCCTTCAAGGTTGACTCGTCCATTCTTGGCGGGCTTGTCATCAAGGTTGGCGACAAGGTGCTGGATGGCTCCGTAGCCGGTAAACTCGAAGGGTTGCGCCAGAATTTGAAGTAACCTGTCTGTGATACGCTGAGAGGACTTTGATCTTTCAAAGTCCTCTTTTTTTGTTGATCGAGATGTGTATCGGTGTTGAGGGAATCGGATTTCCGATTGATGAATTGAATTGGTTAATATCTGCACAAACTACGAGTTTTTCACCCTTGATTGTCGTGTACTTATCCTTTACAATTGCGGGCATTAAATATCCTGGCAGTACTGAGCGAGGCGAAATCGTTATGAACGAGAAGCACATTCAGCAAGTACTTGAGATCGAAAAGCAGGCGCAGGAAATTCAAGAAAAGGCAAAACGCGAGGCGCAGGAGATTCCGGTAAAAGCGGAACAGGAAGCGCAGGCGTTGATCGCCAAGGCCAAGGCCGACGCTCATGAAGAAGCGCGTAAAATGATCGCAAGCGCGCAGTCGAACGATGCGTCCGGTCAGCTTGTGGCGGATGAGGCATCCAGGAACAGCGAATTCGAAGCGTCTGCAAAACAGAACTTCGATAAGGCGGTTGCCTTCGTTTTGGAACGTGTCATCGGCAGGGCGTGACCCATGGCGAGCGGCGTTTCCGGTTACGCGGCGATCAGCACGCGGGTGCGGGCGATGTACTCCGATTTGCTCACACCCCAGGATATGACCCGCCTGGGCGATTCCCCGGATTTTTCATCACTGGTGAGCGCCCTCAAAGGCACCCCTTATGGAAGATACCTTTCCGGGCTGAAAGACAATGAACTGACGCCGCGCCGGGTCATTTTGCAGATCAGGCACAGGTTGTCAGACTCGTACTCCAGCGTTGTTCAACAGGCCCCGGAACAGACGCGCCCTCTCATCCGACAACTCTTTCGTTATTTTGAAGTGGGGAATCTCAAGGCCGTACTGCGCAGTATTCAAACCGTCTCGTCATGGAAATCCGAAATCGCCGCATGGGATCGTGTCCGCGAGGTGCTATTCCCTTTTGGTTCGTTTTCCACCATCCCCGCGCAGGCGATGGTGGAATCGGGAAGTGTCGCCGCGGCGGTGGAACTGTTGCGCGGCTCGCCCTACGAATCGACCCTGTCGTTTGCGATGAAGCGCTTTTCCACCGAGCAAAATTTGTTTCCGCTGGAAGTGGCTCTGGATCTGAATTACTGGCGTCGTTTGTGGGCTGAAGCCAAAAAGTTATCCGGCAAGGATCGGGAAATGGGGTTGAAGATCATCGGCTCCCTGCTCGACCTGAACAATTTGATGTGGGTCATCCGTTATAAGATCTATCACAATCTTTCCGAAGAAGAATTGATCAATTACACCCTGCCGTTCGGTTATCACGTACGGGATGAAGATATACGCGCCATTGCCGCGGGAGCGGATATCGCCTCGGTGATTTCACGGGTCTATCCCAATATTTCCCATGTGAGCGAGCTTCTCGAACACCCCGAATCAGGCCTGCCCAAGCTGGAACATTTGCTCAAGCAGCAGGTGATGCAGAGATGCGTTGCGGCGTTCATTGGCGATCCGTTCCATATCGGGCTTCCGCTGGCGTATCTGTTGCTGAGCGATTTTGAAATTCAGGATCTGGTTGTTTTGATCGAAGCCAAATCCTCCAAACTCAAGGATGAAGATTTTCGGCCGTTGTTATTGAAAACTGCTTTGACGCATTGATCGTCCACCCTCACTTCCGCAGTGCTTTTATCAAACTAATGGAGTAGTCATGTTATTTCCGAAGCAAATGTCTGAAGTAGAATTGATTGTACCCTCCAAGGACCTTGTGGCCGTAACACGGGCATTGAGCGGGTATGGCGTATTTCATCAAGTGGACAGCGCAAATCTGGGGTTGGAAGGCGTGGGACAGAATACCTGGCAGGACAAGGCTGGGGCGTTTTCAACTTTGGAGCGCCGCATTCAGACCATCATGCAGAACGTCGGGCTGGCGGAGGAATACCCAGCCAGGCCCGGAATCGACACGATGGTCGACCTGGATGCGACCCGTCCGCAGGTGGATCGGATCGATGAAGATGTTAAAGGGGTCAGCGACCAGTTATCGGGTGAGAAGAAGCGTCTCGAATTATTGGAGAGTCAACTGCGTCAGTTGGAGCCGATTGCCGATGTCAACGTGGAAGTGGGGGCATTGAGCAAGTCATCCTTTATGCACTCCATCCTGGGAGTTGTTCCATCGGCAAATATCAGCAGATTAAGAACCAGCCTTTTGAGGGTCCCGCATGTGTTTTTCATCCTGCGTGAAGACGCACAAAAACCCGTTGTTTGGATTTTAGGCCCGAAGAGCAATTCAGACGTATTGGAGCGCGCCGCCAAAAGCGCCTATCTCAACCCATTGAGCCTGCCTGAGGAATTTGGAGGCACGCCCGAACAGATCACCGCGATGCTGAGGAAGGAGATCGAAGCGTCGAAGCAGAAGATTTCCGGTTTGGAAGCAGACCTGGCGAAAAAAGGCGCTTTGTACAAAAATGAATTAGAGAAATTACTGTGGGATGTTCACATCAGCCGCGTCATGGCGGACTCAATTGTCCGTTTCGGACAGTTGCGCCACACCTATGTTGTAGTGGGATGGGTGCCGACTTCGGATCTTGAAGACTTGACTGTCCGTCTCAAAGATGCCTCGCGTGAAATTTTGATAGAGACGATGGCCACCAGCCGTTCGGGACATCATGCCCATGTCCCTGTGGCGTTGACCAATATCAAATGGCTAAAGCCCATTCAGGATTTGGTCACCACGTTTGGACGTCCCAGCTACGGCGAACTCGACCCAACTCTCTTGATGGCATTGACCTTTCCGGTTCTTTATGGTGCGATGTTCGGAGATTTGGGGCAGGGTCTTGTTCTGATGCTGGTCGGGATTCTTGCTCATAACAAGATCTTTATGAAAGGCTTGCAAAGCCTGGGGCTGCTTCTGGTCTATTGCGGTTTCTTTGCGTCGATCTTCGGATACCTCTATGGAAGCATTTTCGGGTTTGAAGGCCACCTCATCGAGAAATATCTTCACTTCCACTTCGAGCCGACCTGGTTGAGTCCCATTGGGAACATCCTGACCATTCTTGGGTTTGCCATCGATGCAGGAATTATCCTGCTGGTCTTCGCATACCTGTTGGGATTGTTCAATAACGTCCGTTCCAGAGACTGGGCACATTTTTGGTTTGGTCATACCGGTGTCGTGGCGTTGGTCTTCTATTTTTCGTTTCTTTGGGTGCTCAATGTCTTGCTTGGAGACACCCCGATTGCTCCGAAGGTTGCCAGGGCGATCAGCGAACTCCCGCTTCCGTTCCCAACATTGGCTGGCGCCTTCGCGGTGTTGGTCATGTTCTCCGGTTTCTTTAGGAACATGGTGGAGGGCCATACCTTGATCGAGGGAAAAGGCTTCGGTGGGTTTGCAATGTTCCTTGTGCAATCGTTCATGGACCTTTTTGAAACAGTCATCGGTATGCTGAGCAATACGCTTTCCTTCGTTCGCGTTGGGGCGTTTGCCGTGGCTCATGGCGGCCTGAGCCTTGCCATCTTCTCTTTGGCCGGTGAAAAACCAACCATCGGATTCTGGATAACAATTCTCATCGGTAATATTTTCATCATCGGTTTTGAAGGGCTCATTGTTTACATCCAGACGATGCGTTTGCATTACTACGAAATTCTGGGCAAGTTCTTCCATGGCGGCGGTATGCAATTCGAACCGCTCAAGCTGAATCCCTCGCAGGAGGAGGCCAAGCCCTGAACTTTCAATCGTTTGTCCGTCTCGCCAAAAAAGAAGAATTCATCTATCTAAAAGGAGATAAACAATGTTCTTAGTATTTGCTGTTCTGGTCGGTTTGATCCCGGTAATTCCCGCCGTCCTCTTTTTACTGCAAAACGGAAAGACCAGCCCTGCTGAGGCGCTTTCCCGCATTGTCAAAGGCTTTACAGGATTTAATTTCCTCGTCGGCCTGTTCGCGGCTGGGCTGGCCGTGGTCTGGTTTGCTTCGCCGACTTCTGTGCTGGCGGCAGGTGCTGCTCAGGAAGCCGCAGTGGATCAATATGCGACTCTTGCGGCGGCTCTTTCCACTGGTCTGGCTTGCATTGGCGCAGGGATTGCGGTGGGAGGGTCCGGTGCGGCGGCGGTGGGTGCTACTGCTGAAAAACCCGAATCCTTTGGCCGCGCCCTTATCTTTGTGGGGCTTTCAGAAGGTATTGCCATTTATGGCTTGATCATTTCGTTCCTCGTTCTCCCGTAAGCGATTCGGGAAACTAAGGATAGGATATGAAAATTCTGGTCATCGGTCATCCTGACGCGGTGCTTGGCTTTTCGCTGGCAGGAGTGGGGGGGCTGGTTGCCGCCACCGCCGACGAGGTCAACCAGGCATTGGACGAGGCACAAGCCAACAAGGATATCGGCATCGTGCTCGTCACACAGGATGTGGCCCAGTTGATCCCGGCCCGAATGGAACACCTGAACCTGCGGAGTACGATTCCGCTGGTGGTGGAGATTCCCTCCCGCGCCGGCGTCCCAGAAGGACAGGCTTCGCTTGGCGATATTGTCCTTCGGGCAATCGGGATCAAGTTGTAGTCCTTTCCTGCTGGTATTTGAACCAAGGATAAAGATTGGAATGAGCGCTATGAAATCTGAAGCACAAGATATTGAATTGCTTGCGCGGGCCATCATGGCGGAAGCGCGGGATGAAGCAGAGCAGTTATACGCCGAGGCCAGGGAGAAGGCGGAAGCCATTCGGAGGCGCGCGCAGGAACAGGCGGAGTCTGAACGAAAGGCAATCCTTGCCCGCGCCAAAGAGGATGCGGATCGTCTTCGTAGTCAATCATCGGCAACGTCCCTGCTCAAGGCGCGTTCCATGCAATTGGAGCAACGCGAGAAAATATTGAACGAAGTGTTCGAGGAAACACGAAAGCAACTGGACGCCGTGAAAAAACGCCCGGATTATGCCGCAATCGCGGCCATGCTGGCGCGTGAGGCATTGACCCAATTGAATGCCAGCGACGCCGAAATCCGCACAGATGAAGCCACGCAAAAGGCATTGAAGCTGGATGAACTTTCAAGGGAACTCAATGGAAAATTTACATTCGGCAGACAACTCGAAGAAGGCATCGGCGTTGTGGTGAGCGCGGCGGGCGGAAAACTGCAATACGATAACACGCTCGAAACCCGCCTGAACCGCCTGCAAGGCTCCCTGCGTTCCTCCGTTTATAAAGCATTGATGGGAGAAAAGGCATGAGCGACCAAGTCGGAACGATAACCTGGATCAGCGGCCCCGTCGTGCGCGCCCGCGGCTCCCGAAACGTGGGCATGCTCGAACTCGTCGAAGTGGGCGCAGACCGGCTTGTGGGAGAAGTGATCGGTCTCAAAGGCGACCAGATGACAGTACAGGTGTATGAAGAAACATCGGGTATGCAAACCGGCGCGCCGATCTATGGCACGGGTCTGCCCCTCTCGGTGGAATTGGGGCCGGGCCTCATCCAAAGCATTTACGACGGCGTCCAGCGCCCGCTTCCGTTGATCGAAGAGGCGGTGGGTTCCTTCATCAATCGCGGCGCGCGCTTCGATTCAATCAGCCGCGAGAAGAAATGGAGATTCACGCCAAAGGTGAAAGTCGGCGATGAAGTCAAAGGCGGTGCGATCCTCGGAATTGTGATGGAGACTGATACATTCGAGCATCGCGTGATGCTCAACCCCGACGACTCCGGTACGATCACCTGGGTGGCCTCCACAGGCGAATACACAGTCACCGACCCGATTGCAAAATTGAAAATGGGCAGGGACGAGAAAACAGTCGCCATGCTTCAGCGCTGGCCTGTTCGTCGCGCCCGGCCATTTGTCGGCAGGCGCGGCGCGAACATTCCGTTGATCACCGGCCAGCGCATCCTCGATACATTCTTCCCCGTTGCCAAAGGCGGCGCGGCGGGCATCCCCGGCCCGTTCGGTTCAGGCAAGACCGTCACCCAGCACAGCATCGCAAAATGGGCGGATGCGGAGATCATCGTCTACATTGGATGCGGCGAACGCGGTAATGAGATGACGGAAGTGTTGCAGGAATTCCCGCATCTGATCGACCCGAGAACTGGTCGGCCATTAATGGAACGCACGGTGCTGATAGCGAATACTTCCAATATGCCCGTCGCGGCGCGCGAAGCCAGCATCTACACCGGCATCACCATCGCTGAGTATTACCGTGACATGGGCTATCACGTCGCGTTGATGGCGGATTCAACTTCCCGTTGGGCGGAGGCGTTGCGCGAAGTCTCTGGCCGTCTCGAAGAAATGCCCGCAGAGGAAGGCTACCCGGCCTATCTCGCAGGCCGCCTCGCGGAATTTTACGAGCGCGCCGGCTACGTGGATAACCTGAACGGCACGCAGGGATCGGTTTCCATCGTGGGGGCGGTCTCTCCTCCCGGCGGTGACTTCTCCGAGCCAGTGACCCAACACACCAAACGCTTCATCCGCTGTTTTTGGGCGTTGGATAAATCGTTGGCATCTGCTCGTCACTTCCCGGCCATCAACTGGCTGGATAGTTACAGCGAATACCTTGAAGACGTTGGAAATTGGTGGCGCGAACGGACCGGTAAAGACTGGCTTACCATGCGCAACCGCGCGATGGAATTGTTGAGCGAGGAGGCGCGCCTTTCACAAATCGTCAAACTGGTCGGCCCCGATGCGCTTCCCTACACCGAGCGCATGGTTCTCGAAACAACCCGCCTCATCCGCGAAGGCCTACTGCAACAGAATGCCACCGAAACCGTGGACGCGTTCTCGTCGGTGGAGAAGCAAATTCGGATGCTCGAACTCGTGTTGTACTTCCACGAGCGCGGCATGGCCATCGTCAAGCGCGGCGCGCCGATCAATTTGATCCATGACCTGCCGGTGGTGGATACGATCATCCGGGCCAAGTCCACCGTCACGAATGAAGAGATAACAAAGTTCGACGACATTCAAAAACAAATTGACCAGCAGATGAGTCAATT
>JBBIUO010000085.1:0-251 GCA_037440205.1 Chloroflexota bacterium | reverse complement strand
GGATGCGGAGTACAGATCATGAGTCAAGTAACAGTGCAAGGCGGCCAGGAAGTCCTCGGCGTAAGCCGCATCGAAGGCCCGATCATCGTTGTGGAAGGCGCGGCGAATGTCAGTTACGATGAAGTAGTGGAAATTCAGGATTCGCGCGGCCAACTCCGCCGCGGGCGCGTGCTGGAAGTGGGCGAGGGCTTTGCGGTGGTGCAGGTGTTTGCCGGTTCCACCGGGCTTTCGATTGACGGAACCCGCGTCCG
>JBBIUO010000084.1:0-12915 GCA_037440205.1 Chloroflexota bacterium | reverse complement strand
CGCGATTGTCGTTACGGGTGTCGCCGCCCATGAGTTGAAGGTAATCCACGATGATGAGGTCAATGCCGAATTCCATGTGCAGGCGGCGGCATTTTGTGCGTAACTGCAAAGGCGTGATGGCCGGTGTATCGTCGAGGTAAATATGCGCATCGGAATAAACTTCGATGGCGTGGGTAAAAAGCGGCCATTCGTTTTCCTGCAATTTGCCGTTGCGCAGGCGTTGCGAATCGATTCCCGTCTCCTGCGCGATCAGGCGCTGGACGACCTGCTCGTTGGACATTTCCAATGAGAAGATGGCGACGTGCTTTTTGTGAGTCAGCGCGGCGTTCTTCGCGATAGAGAGGAGGAAACCTGTATTGTGAACACACACATCGTTTGCCACGAAGTTGTGTGTTTCGGGAATGGTCAGGTCGTAGACCTGGTTGTCTCCCATCGGCTCAATGGCGATGATCCTGTCCCAGTAAATATCGCTGGTTGCAAGGTCAGTCAGCCGGGGACTTCCCAACGCATTAGCCAATTGCAACAAGCGTGTTCGCGAAGGGGCGCGTTTGCCGACATGCATGTTTATTTTTCGAGAGGCTGTTTGAATTCCAGCGCGGTGAGCCAATCCAACCCAGGTTTCATCCTCTTTGAATTCTCGAACTGTATCCCAGATCTCCATGGGAATCGTGTCGTTGTTGGTATTGAATTTAGACTCCAAAAAGCGCTGGCGGAATCGTTCGAGTTTCTTCTCTTGTCCATAGACACCGATCTGCTCAACAAATTCGAGCAATGACGGTCCGTCGGTAATATCCAGCGACCAGGCGGTCTTGCCCGGAGTTGGGCTATTGATCGTCCGATGGCGAATTCCAGCGATGATTCGGAAACGGAGGAGCAAGTGTTGCAGTTGACGTATTAATTTCTCGCTGACGCTGGCATAACCGATCTCGGCAGAGGTGGAAGACACCCACCCATCCGTGGCAAAGAGGCGGTTGAGGAATAACGCCAATTGATGTTTGGGAAGAGTAAATATACAGGCGGGGATGAATTTATGGTGACTATCCAGGCCGAATATTCCGATGTTTCGCAACCACTCGGTAAGCGGGTTTTTGACGCCGCGTCCCCGTTTTCTGTCTGCATTGGCAATGGCAATATTCGGTGTTCGATTTGCCGGCTCATTGTACGTAGACCGCACACCGCCAAATTCCTGCGCCGCCTGTTCAAAATCCTCTTTCAGTTCGCGCTTGCCAACCGTGAATTCTGGAGATGTGTGAACCAGACATCCATCCCCGATCAAGTAGGCCAGCAGTTTGATTTCGGATTCCCGCATTTTGATATTTCCAAAAACGGGAATCTCTCGCGGCACGGCAATTCGATCTCCCACCGCTAATTCCGAAAGCGACTGCCAGCCTTGCAATGTCAGGAAGGGATGTGTCGAGGTCGTTTCAATCGAACGACCCAAAGCCGTGGTAACGCGGTAGGTCGGCTTGAAGCCATCGTCAATGAACGCGCTTGGATGGGTGAATGACAGTTTGAAGTTATCTTCCAGCGTCAGAAGGTACGCCGATTTTTGTTGATAAATGTCCTTGATTGTGGAGACGCTTCCGTCCTCCAGCACGATTTCCGAATCGGCGGCCAGGCACTTTCCCTGGCCCGGCCGGCCCGCGATGATGAGCAGATCCGAGGGCTGGAGCCCGCTGAGCATTCTGTCGAGGTCAATGAACCCGGTCGGTACGCCGTGAATTTCGTCGGGACGTTTGGCGAGCTCGTCGATCCGGTCGTAGTAGTCGCTCAATACGGCGGAGATCGGTTGCAGGTCATGTTTGAGGCGGCGCTCGCTGACATTGAAGACAGCCTTTTCCGCTTCGTTCATCACGTCGTCCACCGTCGAGGCTTCGTTGTAGGCGATGGAGGCGATCTTGTTCGCGGCGTTGATCATCTTGCGGCGGACGGAATGTCCTTCCACGATGCGGCCGTATGATTCCGCGTTCAACGAAGATGGGACTTGATTGATGAGCGAGGTGAGGTAAGCCGAGCCGCCGATCTCTGCCAGCTGGCCAACACGATCCAATTCTTCTGAAAGGGTGAGCAGGTCAATGGGGATGCGTTGTTCGTGCAGGCGCGTGAATGCCTCCCACACGAATTTGTTGCGGTGGATGTAGAAGTCTTCGGCAGTCAGGAATTGGGCGACGTCGTAATAGACTTCGGGGTTAATCAGCACCGCCCCTACAACGGCTTCTTCGGCTTCGCGGCTGTGCGGGATGGACGAAGGCGTCGAGCTGGCGGGGGCGGCAGACGATGGATCATCCCCGTAGGGGAATGTTTCGGGGAGGGTTTCTGTCATTGAAATGGATCAGCCTTAGGGTGAGGATGAATCGGGTTTGTCCTTGTCCGGGTTGTCTATATCGAGTTTGTCAATAAAATCCTTGAAAACGGACAGGCGTTTGTTTGCGTCATCTGAAAGAGGGGCGGGCGCTTCCCTGCGCGAGGCGGGAGTGGTATCCGGCAGATCCTGTTCGGGGACCATGCCCGCGGCTTCCATGACGCTGTTATGCACAAGAATGGGCACGTGGGCGCGAACTGCAATGGCAATCGCATCGGAGGGGCGGGAGTCGATCCGCATTTCGCGGCCGTTCACTTCGGCGACGATGTTTCCGAAGAATATCTCGTCTTGAAGTTTGGTGACCTCGATGCGCACGATGCGCGCGTTGAATGCAGTGAAAATATTTTTCAGCAGGTCGTGGGTGAGCGGGCGGGAGACTTCGACTTCCTGTAACGCCACAGTGATGGCCTCCGCTTCGTAAGGCCCGACCCAGATGGTAAGATAGCGCTCGGCGTTCGTCTGTTTCAAAACGACGACACGCTGCGGCGTCATTAAATGCACGCGAATACTGTCAATGACAACTTCAACCATATCTGACATGAGCAACTCCAGTGCGCTTATTTTAGCATAAAGGTTGCGGGTTGAAGGTTACAGGTTGCGGCTACAAGCCGTAGATAAATTGCATTTGCCAGAATGATGAAATGCGGCTATAATCCGCCTCGCTCTCCAATCGGGGCGTGGCGCAGCCCGGCTAGCGCGCTTGCATGGGGTGCAAGAGGTCGGAGGTTCAAATCCTCTCGCCCCGACAGCCAAAACCGTCTTCTCAGGCGGTTTTTATTTTTCTGAGTCTCTCGTGATTAACGGAAAAGGACTTTACCACGAAGGGCACAAAGTACACAAAGGGGGGGAATGCGGCTTATTTTACAGGCTTTTTCCTTCGTGACCCTTTGTCCCCTTTGTGGTTGAGAAAAAGATTCCCGTTAAAAACGGTAGAACCTATTTTTCTTATCGTGAATCCATCTTTCCATGAATACCGACGAAGAATTCAAACCATCCTCCCCCATCAATTCGAAATCCATCCTCAGCCTCGTCTTTGGGATTTTGACCCTGCTGTCGTTTTGTACGGGCTGGCTTCCGATTCCCTTCACAGGGATCGTTTGTTTTCCAGTGAGTTTTCTGTTTGGGATTTTTGCGCTAGCGTATGGAGCGACCTCGCTCCGGCAAATCCGCCAGAGAAATGAATCCGGTCATTCCATGGCGTGGACGGGAATCGTCATCGGCGGATTCGTCTTTGCATGTGTGTTGTGCATGTTGGTCACGATTGCGGCGATATTCTTTTACGCGCCCGATTCGATTCACCTGCCGCCTTTTATGCAGGGGCCGCAAATTTAAACCCGCTCCAGAATCAACTTTCGTGAGCGGGTTTTATCATTCGTTCAATTTGCGCTTCGACTTCGCTCAGCGCGAAGGATTAATACGGCTGGGCCAGCAAATCGTCCAGCACCTTTTTCGATGCTTCATCAACCACAGCATGTTGACTGCCGCCGTGCGAATCCATGGTGACAACGACGGGAAATTCCCTGACCTCGATCACCCACATGGCCTCTGGCACGCCAAAATCCAATTTGAAGACGCCATGCACTTTGACCACGGTCTGCGCAAGGAAGGAGGCCGCGCCGCCGATGGCATGGAGATACACGCCCGGCGTTTCCTCGCATCCCTTCAATGTTTTCGCGCCCATACCGCCTTTGCCGATCACGCCTTTGACGTTAAAGTGCTTCATCACATCGGCCTGGTACGGCTCCTCGCGGATGGATGTGGTGGGTCCCGCCGCGATGAATTTATACTCTTTCGTATCCAGGCCAGCGACCACGGGACCGCAGTGATAAATGACCGAGCCGTTCAGTAATTTTTTCAACTCTTCATACACCTGTAAATCGTCGCCTTGCGGCTGGCGGGTCTTTTTGATAAACGTCTCGATCATCCATTTGTGTGCGGCATCGCGCCCGGTCACCATCGTGCCGGAGAGGTTGACCGCATCGCCGACCTTCAACTCGCGGATGACTTCATCGCTGATGGGTGTGGTTATCTGTTTCATTGTTCCTCCTTACTCCTTACGAAACACGCAACACGTAATGCGTGACACGTAAATCGTAAATCGTCAATTGTTAATCGTAAATCACTTCCCCGCCCTTCACCGTCATCTTGCGGCGGCGATAGGCCCAGCACATGTACGAAACGGAAACAAAATACGAAGCAGGCAGGCGGCTCAAGCCGGTGATCTTCGTATCCAGCACCGTGGTCTTGCCGCCGAAACCCATCGGGCCGATGCCCATTTGATTGGCTTCATTCGTCAGGCGTTCCTCCAACTCGGCAAGTTTCGGGTCTTCGTTGCGTGTGCCCATTTCACTGAACAACACTTCCTTCGATTTGATGTACGACGAGCCGCGGTCGCCGCCGATGGCAACACCCAGAATGCCGGGCGCGCATCCCTGTCCCTGCGCTTTTTGCACCGCATCCAAAACCACCTTGCGAACACCGGCCAAATCACGCCCCGCGCCGATCGAATTATCCGGCAGGGAATATTGACGGCCGACGTTCTCACATCCGCCGCCTTTGAGCATCAACTCGATGACAAGATCGTCGCCTTCGGTTTCTTCGAAATGGATGTACGGGAAGTCGTCTCCGCCGAGATTGTTTCCCGTGTTTTTGTCGTAGATGGCGTCAACGGCATTCGGTCGCATATAGGACCGTTTGGTTGCTTCGGCCATCGCGGAGCGAATCTGCCCTTTGAGTTTGATCGTGGACCAGCCCACCGGGTAATGCACGTAAAAGATCGGCGTGCCGGTATCCTGGCAAATGGGCGTGGAATTGGCGCGGGAGAGATCGATGTTCTTGAGGATGGTTTCCAGCGCCCCGCGTGCCGCGGAACCGGGTTCCTCTTTTTCGATGGACGCGCGCAATCGTTTTTCCACATCCGGCGGCAGGCTGGACGATGTGCGGCGAATCAATTCAAGGATTTCGTTTGTCAAATCTCGCATGAGAGCCTCCAATGTCGCTGGTTATCATAATCCCGAAGGCGGGAAAATGCCATTTAAAAATCTCCGCCGCAGAGTACACAGAGAGCAGGGGAAAAGAAGAAAGAGCCCGCTCCTTCGAGCAGACTCTTTCTTCTTTTTACTTACTCACCTTGCGCAGTACGGCAAGATTTATCCTGCCTTTTACCTGTTTTTTGCAATGCCGCACGCAAAGTGATGGTTTTTAAGAAAATAATCACGCAACATCGCGTAGGGCGCGTTCTCTTACGCGCCCGTTGGCGTTAGAGAACGCCAACTACGCGGTTACGGTATTTAATTTTTAAACTTCATAACTTTGCAGTACGAGGCGGCTGCATAAGGTGAGTTGCTTACGCATTCAAATGATAGGTGTGATACGTGTTCTGGCAGGGATTCCCCCAGGTGATGTGCATCTCGCGCGCGGTCAGGTCAATGACCATGGCGGAGATGGTCTTTTCGCGGTCGAGCGGGTCGAGGCCTTCGATGTTGTGGTTGCAGATCGAATTGGGGATGTTGACGTGATCCTTTTGAATGGCCTGCAAACTCTTGATCGAGTGCTGGTTGTTCTGGCGCAGGAGGCGCGAGGCGCGGAAATAACGCACGCGCGAGGAAAGCAGTTCCTCGGGGTCTTTTTCCACCAGTTTCATTTGCGGATCGAGGTAATGATTGGTGTGAACCATGTAACCATCGTGTGAATACAGGATTTCGAACTTGCGCGC
Source organism: Chloroflexota bacterium (assembly GCA_037440205.1). GTDB lineage: Bacteria > Chloroflexota > Anaerolineae > Anaerolineales > Villigracilaceae > Villigracilis. The sequence goes on along the minus strand of JBBIUO010000084.1, from coordinate 6,838 downwards.
AGAGACCTCGATGGAATACATCTCGCCGCTTTCATGGACGAGCAGATGATTGTATCCCGCCGCGCGTTGCTGAATCAGCGTGCGGCCAATCGCGCCGGAAATGCGCCGGGACGACAAAACGGCGCGCGCCACAACAAGACGCGGGATGCCGATGCGCGAATCGCTCGGATAGACCGAGTCTATTAGTTGGGCAATGCCAAAGGCGTTGAATCCCACATTGGGCAGGAGCCCGCCATAGGTCATGGCAAGAAACGGGGGTTCTTTGTCCGGTTTGGCCGAGATGACGATGACGTCGTTTTCGTCCTCCGGAATCCAATCCTCATTATGCGCCGCAAGAACATGACCATCCGCTGTGCGTTCGTCGTTGACGGCAAAACTGGTACAGCGCGTGAGATGAAGCGCATCCATCGTGACGGCTTCCATCGCGTTGAGTGTGACGATATCATCGAAGGCGACGTTTGCGCCCTCGGAGATGCCGCGCATTTCCTCCACGTATTGAGGGTAACGCTCCTCGGCAAAAGGCAGGTATTTGCGCGATTGAATTTGCGCGCCCTGCCAGGTCAGTTCAAGACTGTCGTAGGCCGAATCGATGAGAACCTGCGCGTTGGCAATGCTGTGTTGAACCTGTTCGCGGGCGGCTTCGCCAATCTGGCATCCCATTTCGCGGTGTGTGCCGGCAACCTCAATGAGAGGCGGCGGCGCGTTGTGAACGGGGGCATTTGGAATTTCCTGTTTAACCATGTTTTCCTCCATAATGAAAACCGCCCCGGGGATTTCCCCAGGGCGGGCGCATTATATCATGCAGGTTTTATTTTCGATTTTCTTCGTGCCATACAACTTTGAAAACAGGCGGTTACGATGCGGGCGGTACCTGCGCCGGCGGAGCGACTGTGACTGTGCCGGGAGCAGGCCGCGTGCCAAACCACGTCATCGCCACACTGCCAAGCGCAACCAATGAGACAACAATGGAAATCAACGCGCCGATGCAGGGGATCATGTCCACGAAACCGCCGACAAGCACAAGGATGAATGTGCCGAATCCTGTCGCAAGGACAGGCGCCCAACTCTGGTTGATGGCGAGGGTGAAACGCTCACCGATTTCCTGGCCGATGGCTACCACGCCAAACAGCCACGCCATCGGCAGGACGATGAAGGCCACAATGGCGGCAACCGGGATGAGAAGAATGGTGACGATCATGATCAGGATGGCAAGCGGCGCGACAACAACGGTCAACATGCCGAAACTCCCCGCCATGAGCGGCTGGCGTGTGGCTGTATCCGCCACGCGATCCAACTGCGGCTGGAGGAACAACGTGAGCAACATGCCGATTGCGGCGATTGCCAGCGCGCGGGTAAACACTCCCGTTATTTCCCAAAACGGGTTGGTATTGACGACAACCTCAGGAACGCCGGGGACATTGGGAACATTCGGCACATTGGGGGTATCAATTGGCGGAGTGTTATTCACAATCTGACCTGTAATCTGGGCGCCGGCTTCCTTTTCCACCTGTCCGCCCATGGTCACAACATCGCCATCCACAAGGGCGGTTTCGGCCAAAAAAGCCTGCCCGCCGATCAACACAACATCGCCTTTGATCTTCCCCGAAATATTCAGGTTGCCCCCGATCAACACAACATTGCCGTTCACGTCCCCGTCCAGTTGAAGGTTCCCGCCGATCAATACGCTGTCGCCGTTCACAACGGCATCCGTCTCAATGTCAACGTTCCCGCCGATCACGGCCAGATTGCCATTAAGCGTTTTGCCGCTTTCGAGCGTGTAATTCTGTCCCAGCAGAAATACGTCACCGCCCGGAGCCTGCGCGTGAGCAGTGCCGGTGGGCAGGAACAGAAGGGTTAGTAGGAGAAAAAGGGTTGTAATTTTTGTTTTCATGCTGTAACTCCTTGCGGGGCGCGGCTGAATTGCCAGATCGAAATCGTCCACAAAAGGCCAAGGCCGGCCAGCGCGGAAACGAACACCATCCACATGTAGGGAGGGATGAAGTCCGGAAGAATGCGGAACAGCACGGCGGCGGCTTCGATCAGGGCCCCAATCTGGCTCGCAAAGAATAGAAAATAGCCGACCGTCGCCGTGATCCATTCCACGGGAGATGTAATGAACGCATACAAATACGGGGCGACGAACCAGGCCAGCAGGGCCGCCCCGCCCAGCACCAGCACGATCGTTCCCCACAACCTGCGGCGACGATCCGCGATCCGTTGCGCGGCGAGGCGATGTTGGAACCTCACGGCAAACCCCGGGGCGGGCGCAAGGACATTGGCAGAACGCAGGGCCAAACCGGTTGCAGAAAGCGCCGTGCAATGCACGCAGGTGCGCAAGTGAAGATCGAGTTCCCGTTTTTCGGCGGGTGTTAAATTTTTATCGTTCAAGAGCCATTCTTCAAAAGGCTGGTGATTCATAGGGTCTCCTTTCGGCCTCGGCACGGGTTTCTTCCTCCTGCCAGAGACCTGCAAGTTCCTTGCGTGCGCGGTGTAAACGGCTCTTCACCGCGCTCACCGTCAATCGTAAAGATTCTGCGATCTCAACCTCCGAATAGTCGTACCAATAACGCATGACAATGGCCGCGCGGTCGGTGGCGTCCAGGTCTTTGAGCATGGCATGGATTCGGTCGCGAGTCTGCCCTTTGATGGATTCAACTTCCGGGTTGGGTGAATCGAGGTCGGGCAATTCGAATGTGTTGCCGTCCTCGTCCTCCGTATCCATCGAAAACATGGAAAACTTTCTGCGGCGCAGTCTATCAATGCAGTAATGAGCCGCAATCGAAAGTAACCACGTGGCGAACGACCGTTTTTGATCGTACCGATGCAAATGCTGGAACGCACGCAGGAACGTTTCCTGCGCGGCATCCTCCGCAAGGTCGGGCTCACCCAACATGCGGTAGCACAGGTTATAGACAGGGGTCTGATAGGTCTCAACGAGATGCGTAAATGCCTCGTCACTGCCTTGTTGCGCCTGGATCACCCAGGTCAATTCTTCGTTCACGCGTGCTCCTCGTAGACTTTCTACATCTTCCTACGCGGGAAGAGGGGAAAAGGTTGCAGTGCGCGGATTACGAAACTGTAATGCGTGATCCGTCTAGTGGATATGCCCCTCCACGCTTCCTTCGGGACCGAGAACCTGCTCCCACCTCCCAAGCGACTCGGTCCTTTGGGTGAATAAAATGGCAATCGCCGTGGTGAACGGCACAGCCGCAATCAGGCCCAGCGACCCGACCAGCGTCCGCACCACTTCCTCGGCAATGAATGAAAAATTGATGATGGTTCCATAATTCCCATGCCCGAGCGAAAACATCAACAGCATGGGAAGCGACGCGCCCGCGTATGCCAGCACCAGTGTGTTGACCGTCGCCGCGACATGATCCTGCCCGATTCGCATCGCGGAATTGTACAGGGCGCGGAATCCAAAATTCGGGTTGGCGTGATGCAGTTCGAAAACGGCCGCCGCCTGAGTCGTCACGAGATCGTCCAGCACGCCCAGCGCGCCGATGATCATGCCGCCGAGCAACAGTCCGCGCAGGTTGATCGGGGTTTCCATCATCTGCGTCAGGAACATGACGTTCTCATCGCCTGTGCCGTTCAAGCGGGTAAAAACGACGAACAACGCTGAAAGCGCGCCTGTCAACAAAAGCACCAGCACCATGCTGATGACCGACGAATGCGTTTTCAAATTCCAGCCGTAGGTCAGGTAGAGCGTGACACCGAGCAAAATGATCGAGCCGATGATGCTCACCCACAGCGGATCCTCCCCGTTGAGAATGTGTGGGATGATGTGTTCGATGATGACGTACAAACTGAAGACCATGCTCAATAACGCCCGTACGCCCTTCCAGCGGCTGATGACGATGATCGCAACCGAAAAAATAACCGTCAGCCAAAAAATCGGCACCGCACGGACAAAATCCACGAAATAGGCATTGACCACGTTGTCCGGCGTCTTGCTGATGGAGACCATCACCCTGTCGCCCACCGCGAGGTTGTAATCGTCCGAACGAATCTGCCGCCTGCCATAATCAATTTCCATGGGAATGCCGGCATACTCCCCCTCCAAAATTTTCACACGCGCAATTTGATAGGTCTGCGTGCGGCCGCCGAGGTCGATGCTCCCCTCCTCGATAATCTGGGTCACCTCCGCCCGAACCGTGTCCGAGCCGAAGGTGGTAAATCCCTCGCCGGGCAGTTGCTCGCGCGAAAAATAAAAGTACAGGAAGACAGATGCGAGCAATAAAATGGGAAAGAGCCATGATTGTTTTTTCATGGCTCTCATTATAACTTCTCAAAGTTCAAGGGGAGATTGCTTCGGGAAGAACGCTCTCGCAATGACAGACAGGAAATTGCCGGATCACAACATGGTCAACGGCAGGGCGATCACATTCTTTTCCAGCGGCAGGGCGATTTTTCCAGGATGGATCACGTACCCCCTACCCGCCCGGCTCTCGAATATCTTTTGAAAAGCCAGAATTTCCCTTGCCATCTTTGGATGAGGCGTTTCGGTCTGTTTGATCTCGACGGGAATCAATTTCACACCCGTGTCCACAACCAAATCCACTTCCGAACCATCGGCTGTGCGCCAGTAATACAGGTTCGGCTCCTCGCCGCGGTGTACGAAGGTTTTTATCATCTCGGCAAGGATAAAATTCTCGAAGATCGCGCCGCTCATCGGTCCAGCCATGGCGTGTTCAATATCGCGCAGTCCCACCAGGTAGCATAACAGACCCGTATCCGTAAAATAAACCTTTGGGGACTTCACCAATCGTTTGCCGATATTTGCGTAGTACGGGCGCAAAATAAAAATCTGGAAACTCGCCTCCAGAATGGATAACCAATCTCTGGCTGTGTTGACCGAGACTCCCACATCCCTCGCCAATTGGCTGAGATTTAAAATCTGCGCGCTTCGCGCCGCCAGCGCCCGCAAAAAGGTTTGGAACAAAGTCAAATCGCCAATGCTTCGCAGGTTGCGCACATCGCGTTCAAGGTAGGTTTGGACGTAACTGGCCTGCCACATACGCGCGTCGCGAGCCGGGTCACGGGCGATTTCGGGATAAAACCCGCGCAGAATCTGCTCCCATAATTCCTGCGGCTGTTGAGCGGACAAAGGCGCGGAGGGGTTGTCCTCCCATGGCAGGGATCGTGACGGCTCTTCAAAAAGCTCCCAGCGGGATAAGGGAAGTAATTTCAATATGGCGGCCCGTCCTGCAAGACTTTCAGTAACCTGTTGCATCAGAAGCAGGTTCTGCGAGCCTGTGAGGATGAACTGCCCCGGCTGGTTTCTATGCTCGTCTATTTTTTCCTTGATGTAGGGCAAAAGCCCCGGCGCATATTGGATCTCGTCGAAAACAACCGGCGGGGGGTGCAAGGCCAGAAAGCCGCGTGGGTCGGCGGCTGCGCCTGCGCGCACATCCGGGGGTTCCAGAGAAATGATGGGCTGGCTTTTTCCAAACAAATGCTTGAGGAGCGTTGTTTTTCCCGACTGGCGCGGCCCCACCAACGCCACAGCGGGAAATTCGCCTGCCGCTTTTCTCACTTGCTCTTCGATGCTTCTGGGAAGGTAATAAAATTCCTGCATATTTGCAATTGTACTGCAAATATGCAGGAAAATCACCCCGGTAAGTCACGTTTCAAGCGTGACCTGACCTATTTTTACGGTGAATAGTCGCATCCCCGGTTTTCATCGTCCAGTTTTCGCAGGTACCAGTCCGCGCCGAGGTGACGGTCGCTGTCTTCGGCGCAGGGGTATCCGCGGGCGTAGAGCAGGTATTGCGCCTCTTCGGGAATGGGTAGCGGCCCTTCATAAAACGAATTGATCGGGATCAACGTCCGCGTGAAGCCCCGCCCGAAAAGCGGATATTCAAAAGAATTCGGGTACAGGAACAATGCCACGACGGCGTCGTCCGGCACAAGGTCATTGAACGATTCGAGAGCGGGGAAATATTTCTGGTTGTTGAACATAAGTTGCTGGTCGCGTTGCATGTCGAACAACGAAATCTCCTCCACCTCCGTTACGCCGAAGTTGTTGGAGGAAAAATACGTCGTCTTCAGCCAGGCCACCGAAACCGCGGAGACGCTCCCTGCCAACACCACAACAAATAAAAATGACCTCGCCAACCTGCTCCGCGCCGAGAGCCACACGCCAGCCACAGGCAAAGCAAACACGGCACAGATCAAAAAATATCTTCCCCGGTACAGGTCGTATGGATTCGTATACGCCTGCATCACAAAAAACAAAATGGAAGCAATGGAAAGCACAAACACGTCCCGCTGTTTTTCAGAACGCATCAACGCAAAAAAGACAGCAGGCCAGATCAGGGTAAATCCCAAAATTCCCCAATAGGCATGTTCCTCGTTGGAAGACGGAGCGCGGTCGAACACAAACGGGAAAAACGTGGTCGCAGTTTCATCTTCCAGGTTAATGCCCGTCAGCGAAACCAGTTTCTCCGGCAGGAAGCGAATCGTCCTTTGCACATCCCAAATCGGTTTCACCGGCGGCAGGCCGTCCAGCGCGATGAAATCGAATCCGTAACGGAGCAGGTTGTACGTCCCGCCTTTCAAAATATCCAGCGGCAATTCGCCTTCGAATGAATGAATATCCCGAACCGCCGGCGGCCCCATCGGATGCCCAAACATGCGGATGTTTTCAACGTAGCCGGAAGGCAGGGTGAACATGGCGATTCCCATCAGGGAGAATGCGCCAAACGAAATGAGATTTTTGACGCCTTGGTTTTTGACCAGCAAATACACCGCGATCAAACCGACCGAGGGCAGGGCCAGCATCGAGGAGGCTTTCGTCCCGACGACGAGTCCCAGTCCAATTCCCGCCATGAAG
>JBBIUO010000083.1:6693-12925 GCA_037440205.1 Chloroflexota bacterium | reverse complement strand
CGAACGAATTCGGCGGCACCACGCACACATCGCCCACGTAATCCACCATGGACTTTGTATCGAAATGTTTCGGGTCCACGGTGGCGGAAAAAACATTCGTGAAGATCTTGAACTCGTTCGCAACGCGCACGTCGTACCCATACGACGAGACCCCGTACGAAATCACCCCGTTCCGAACCTGGCTTTCCACAAAAGGTTCGATCATCTTCTTTTCCAGCGCCATCTGGCGGATCCAACGGTCGGGCTTCAATCCCATATTCATGCTCCTCGGCTTTTCGTAAATTTTTACGGCTCTTCCGTTTGTGACGGGAAAACCCTTACCACGAAGTGCCACAAAGGATGTTTTTAGGCTTTTTCCCTCACCGCACTGGCGCGCGGCGCAAGTGTCGTGACCCTTTGTCTCCTTTGTGGTTAAGAAAAAGATTCCCGTTAAAACGGTAGAACCATTTTTACTTCCCGTAAACCGCATGATTTTATAACAAAACTGCAAATCTGCAATCACGAGTTCCTGATATATAATTGCGCGCACAGTCATCCACTGATTTCAATTTAAACAAGGAGAATGAAAAATGAAGAAGTTATTTGGTTTTCTCGGCAATGAAATTTTCCTGGGCACCATGATCGCGCTTTTGAGCGTCAGCACCGCCGTTGCCAGTTATCAGGGAGCCATGTCCGACTCGGAGCAGAACAAGAACGAGATCCTTGGAATGCAGAACCTGAACGACGGCAACGCCGAATACCTGCGCGCCAACCAGGATATCACGCAGGACTACAACTACTTCGATAACTGGTACATCAACGCAGACGAACGTCCCGACATCGCGGAATATTACCAACTCAACTTCTCGGAACAACTTCAGGCCGCAATCGAACGTGACCCCAACACAGTCTGGGACGATCAGTACTACACCGACATGCACGCCGACGCCATTGCCCTGTGGGACGAATCGGATGCAAACTTCGCACTCGCCACTCAATGGGACGAACGCGGCGATCAACTCCAGCTCGTCATGCTCATCATGGCGCTTGGCCTGGCCTTCGCGGCCTGGGCATCCCTGCTCGGAGCCGAAAGCAACATGCGCCTGTTGTTCTCCTTCCTCGGTACAATCAGTTTTGCGGCAGGGCTTATCATCTATCTTGTCCTCGTCCCAACAGTTGCCGGGTAGTCCATATCAAATCCGAAAGGCGGGTCGTCAGCGACTCGCCTTTTTTTGTTGGTATAATGCCAAACATGACAACAAAAACGTATCGGCAGACGATCAATGAGTGGCGCAAGGGACGCGACGAAATCATTCGCAAAGAAAACGGCTGGCTTGCGCTTGCAGGATTGTACTGGCTGAAACTCGGCAAGAACCAGTTCGGCTCCGATCCCAAATGTGAGATCCAGCTTCCCGCCCGCGTCCCTGCGAATGTCGGTTACCTCGAATATAACGGCAAATCCGTCAGCCTCCGAACGAACGCCGGGCAGAAAGTAAACGTAAACGATAAACCCTCGGATTTCGCCATTCTTCAGCCTGATATTTCCGAAAACCCAAGTTACATCAAACTGGAAAACATCTGCCTCGTCGTGATCCAGCGCGGAAACAGACTCGGCGTGCGCATGTGGGATAACCAGCGCGAAGAGCGACGGTCTTTCCCCGCCCGAAGCTGGTACGACATAGACGAGCAATATCGCCTTCCCGCAACATATACCCCCTACGACCGCCCGAAGATGGCCTTCTTCCCGGATATCACAGGGGAAAAAGCCGAGTTCCCTGTGGAAGGATACCTGTCCTTCGAGTTCAATGGGAATCATTATCAGCTCGACATCAACAAGGAAGACGACGGCACGCTCTTCATCCGCTTCTGGGACCCCACCAGCAAGGACGAGACCTACCCCACCGGCCGCTACCTGATCGCAGATGTGGAATCCGACGAAAAAATATTCATAGACTTCAACAAAGCCTACTGCCCTCCCTGCGCCTTCACCGACTTCGCCACCTGCGTCTTCGCCCCCGAGCAAAATCACCTCGATTTCAAAGTAACCGCAGGCGAAACCTACCAGCGCCGTTGAACAAAAAGCCGAATGCTCCCGCCGCCGGGGACGGCGGCGGATTTTATTGACTTCTGCTTGACAAACATTGCCTACGAAAACATTTGCAATAAAGTTTCTGGAACCCAGAACTTACCAAGCCCCATCATCCCCAAAATGATTGACGTCAACAGAATCACAACGCCAACCCAGATTAGAATCCTGTCCCGCGTTTGATAAGTCAACACGTCCAGCCATGTGCGCGGCCCGACGCCGAACGCCCGCAGATCCATCGCGTCAATGATATCCTCACTGCCGATGATCGCATGGATCGTCACCGGCACAAAGATGGGCCCCAGTTTTCGCACCTGCTGGATGATTCCGCCGCTGATCTTGTCCAATTCGTAGCCGCGCGCCCGTTGCGCATCCATCGTCAATTGGAAATCCCTGCCAAAGGTCGGGATGAAGCGCATGGTCAAATCCATGGCGTAGGCGAATTTATCGGGGAGGCCGATGCCCTTGAAGGTGATCCCATACAAGGCGGGGTTGAGCGAGTACGGAATCAAAATCGTCATCACCGCAATGCTGGTCACACGCGCCAGTTGGCTGACGGCGAAGAAGGCCCGTTCCACCGTCACTTTCAAAACAGGCGTCCAACCCAAAATGGAAAACGACGCCCTGAACTCGCGGATCAAATGCTCCTGCTCGTACAGCTCCGTGCCGCCGCGGCCGGTGAGAAAAGTCAACAGCGCGAAAAAGAAAACAAAGCCGACAATGAATAAAAACGCGCGGCGAATTTCATGCCACTTTACCCCGGAGGTGAACAGGACAAACGTGGCGATCACAAGAAATGGAATCAAAAAACGCACGTCCCAAAAAGAGAGCGTGGAAAACAGAAAACATCCGTAGAAGATTACCCACGCGCGCGGGTCGAACCATTGGATGAATGAATTTTCTCGTTTGCGAAAACGCCAGGCGACAAGCATAGGAGGGATGAATTATGAAGGATGAAGGATGAAGGATCCAGTTATCAGTGACCAGTAATCAATGATCTTGCAACTGACTACCGGTCACTGTACACTGTTTACTGATAACTGTTCACTGCCTATCGTCCCGACTGCCTTCTCGTGGAAGCATACGCAACCACAAGCATCGGCACGAGGATGGCGGCGAAGATCAGGTTCGGGCCCGCGGCGGGCAGGAATTCACCCACCACAGCGGCGGCGAGACTGAAGCCGTTGATGACAATATCCGAAAGCGCGGCAAAAAGGATGCCGATGATATTGCCCAACATGCCCCACGTCACAGCGGTTGCCACCTCTTCGTTATCCTTGAAAAGGTAGCGGACGGCAAAGACCAACGCAAAGCCAACCAGGATGGCGATGCCGGCAAAGAGCGAAATCTGCGCATCACCGAAAATGTTGTTGCCAGGATCGAAGAACATCATGTTGGACTGGTCACGGTTGATGAAGAACAGCAACGCAGTGATCACGGCCAGCCCAGCGCTGATGTACAGCACCGTATCCATGCTCTTCTTCTTGTCGGAAAACAGCATCCACATGCCGGCGATGAAGCCGACGAGACCATTGCCAATGCTCCACTGCGGAGAAAGGCCAAAGCCCGTGAGCGCATCGCCGAACATGTTGCCGACCGCGCCTGTGAAGAAGCCAACCACAGGGCCAAAGGCAAAGCCGAAGAACATCGGGATGGCAATGGCGGGGCGAAGCGAAACCTGACTAAGCGAAGGCACCACAAACACCGTTCCGTTGAACAGCCAGGAGAACACGGCATACAACGCCGCGCCGATAGCCATCCACACCACCTGACGGGTTCCGACCTCCCAGGCCGCGTTTTCCTTCGTCATGAAATACACAACAAAGGCAATCGCAACGCCGAGCAGGACGAACACGAAGCGCGAAACCACGCTGGATTGGTCAACGGAGAAATTGAACAGGGCGCCCTCGGCGGGTTCCTGTGCGCCAAGCACGAACATGATCACGCCGAAGATGGCGAGCAGAACAACGAATGAAATCAAAATGTTTGTAAATTTCTTATTCATCTTACTTCTCTCCTTTTTCAAACATGCGCCAACGCCTCGGCTCGCATGAACCGGCCTGTCGCGCTGAGTCGCTTGAGGTTGAGAGCCAGCAGCGAGGTCGGGTTGAGGCGGTTGGCTTCGAGTCGATCAAAGTCGCGGAGCACATCCTGCGGTTTTCCATCTGCAATGAGCCGCCCGTCATTCACCATCAAAACCCGGTTGGCGTAAATGACGGCAAGGTCCACATCGTGCGTGATGAACAGAATGGCCTCGAAGACGGGCATTTGCAAAATCGAATCCATGAAGTTCATGTAATTCTGATAATCCTGCCCGGCGGTGGGTTCGTCCATCACAAGGATTCTGGAACGCATTGCAAGGATGGCCGCAATGCTCACGCGCTTTTGCTGGCCGAACGAAAGGGCCAGCGGCGGGTCATTCTCTTTATCCGAAAGGTTCACGATCTTAAGCGCCTCTTTCACCTCCTGTTCGATTTGCTCCTTCGAGTGTTTCATGTTCGCCGGGCCAAATGCCAGTTCTTCACGAACGGTCGGCGCAAACAACATGTGGCTCGGACTTTGAAATACATACCCCAACATGCCCGCGATCTCGGCAACACTCGCCTCGCGCGTATCGCGGCCGTTCACCAGCACACTGCCCGATTTCGGTTTGAGCAAACCAATGGCATGTTTTACGAATGTGGTCTTGCCCGCGCCGTTCGGGCCAAGCACGGCAATGACATCGCCGCGATTGATTTGAAGATTGATTCCATGCAGGACTTCGCGTTCGACCTCATACCCAAACGCCACATCCTGGAATTTGACAAGCGCTTCATCCTCTGACCTTGAACTGGTCACTCCGGGAAGGACCATGATCTCCGCCGGGGCAGGATCGTGCTTCGCGCGTTCCAGGACTTCTTCCGCAGGCAATTTCACTTCACGATAGTTCACTACTTTAGATAACCCCGCCACATCGCCGAGGTAACGTATCTCGCCCTCGCTCATGAACATGACCCGCTCCGGCCTGATGCGAAGAACGTCCTCCACGCGATGCTCCACCATCAACACGGTCATGCCCTGATCGGCCAGCGCACGGACGGCATCCAGCGTATCCTGTGCAGAGGCGGGATCGAGACTGGCGAGCGGTTCATCCAAAAGCAAAATCGAAGGGCGCATGGCAAGCACGCCGGCCAACGCCACCTTTTGCTTTTCGCCGCCCGATAGATTGAAGGTTTCCCGGTCTCGCAGGTGCGGGATTTTCAAAAAGTTGAGGGCTTCATCCACGCGCTGGAAAATTTCCTCGCGCGGCATCCCCAGGTTTTCAAGCCCGAAGGCAACCTCGTTGACGACCTTCGTACCCAAAATCTGGCGTTCGGGGTCTTGCAACACCGTGCCGATCTTCTGTGAAATTTGCGAAAGTTTCCAGTCCTTCACTTCCTCGCCAAAGACCAGCGTCTTCCCGCTTATCTCCCCTTTATACGAGCGCGGGATCAACCCGTTGACACAGCGAATGAGCGTGGTCTTGCCGCATCCGCTTGCCCCGGCAATCAAAAGAATTTCCCCGGGGTTTGCCTCGAACGAAATATTATGAATGGCCGCGCCCTGACGGTCGCGGTAACGAAAGGATAGGTTATCTACAACAAGGGGAAGCGGCGTCGAGGTCATACCAATATTATCAAGTCGTAAAAGAAGCCTGTCAAGTAGGATATTCCCTTTTGTTTCACTCCCCGTCTTTGGCGCCGATAGCAAACGAGAATTAGCCAAAACGTCCCGAAGGTTTGTGATCAGTGGGCATCGTGGAACGGGATGGAATCCCGCTAAACCGCGAGTATGCGGAATGCCATTCCGCACCACATCACTTGCTGATATACCACCATCGTCTATTACATCTCGATCTCGCGCGGAAGGATGATTTCGAACGTTGTCCCCTTTCCCTCTTCAGATTTCAACCTGATTTCCCCTTTCATCGCGTTCTTTACCAGATTGTGCACGATCGCCATCCCCAACCCTGTTCCCCCAATCGAGCGCCCGGTGGTAAAAAACGGCTCAAAGATATGCGCCCGATTTTCTTCGGAGATTCCCCTGCCATAATCAGTGACGGTCAGCCGGTAATGCCGGTCATCCTCCAATTCGATTCGCACATCCACGAGGCCGCCTGTCACATCGGGGTAGGCGTAACGATCCGCA
>JBBIUO010000083.1:0-6663 GCA_037440205.1 Chloroflexota bacterium | reverse complement strand
GATGAGAATTTGGGAGAGGAAGCCGCGATACCCGGTCCATTTTTTATGGGCGGGCGCCAGTTTATCGTGGAATTTGATCTGGACCTGATGCCGTTTCAACCCAATCGTCACCAGATCGAGCGTTTCCTTGATGGCGTCGGAGATGTCAAACGTTTCTTTTTCGTCCATCAACTGGCTGATCGAGACCTTCTTGAAATCCTGCACCAGCCGATGGGCGCGCTCCACGTTGCGGCGCATCAACTCGAGCGATTCGGCAATGTCGGCGGCGCGCTGGGTGGTGATCTCCTTCGGCTCGGCCAGTTCGCGCGCCATCACGCTAACGGCTGTGTTGATCACGCCAAGGGGCGTATTGATCTCGTGCGCCACACCAGCCACCAGTTGAGTCAGAGCGCGCTGTTTTTCCACTTCCATCTGCGCTTCGAGCGTGCGCCGTGAAAGCGTCTCGTTGAATTCCCTGTCGTTGGCCGCGCGCATTTGATCGCTCAGCACGGAAAACACTTCGATGATTTCTTCCGGGGTCGAGTTGCGGATGATCTTCAGCATCATCTCGCGGTCGATCACCAAAAACTCGGCGTTTTTCGTCACAGTGACGGTTGCCTGGCGCGGTTCCCTGCTCAACATGGCAAGTTCGCCAAAGACCTGATGTGCGGAGAGTTGCCCCACATTGATGGTCTCGCCCTTTGCATCTTCGCGCTCGATCTGCACCGCGCCCTTGAGAATTAAATACATCGTGGCCGAGTCGTCGCCCTGACGAAAGACAACTTCACCCGCTTTGAGGGAAACTTTCGGTGCGGTCTTTGCAATCGCTTCCAGTTGTTTCGCGGAAAACGAGGCAAAGAACGAAAATTTTCTTAATACGTTCGGGTTGAGTGCGGTTTTCTTTCCAGCCATTTCGCAGGAGGCCTTCATAATGCAGACGGACGCACACCGCGTCCGCCTGCATTATATCGCTTTGGATGAAATTCTATTACCTTTTCTTCCTCGCCGTCTTTTTTGCAACTTTTTTGGCAGGCTTGCCGGCGGTCTTTTTGGCGGCTTTTCTTGCAGGCTTCCTGACTGCTTTCTTTTTCACAGGCTTGACGGGTGTTTTCTTTTCCGCCTTTGGTTTGGCTGTTCTCTTTTCTTCATCGGTGATCTTCTTCCACACAGTGGAAAACGCCAGCCCGCTCTTGAACGTCAGATCGAGCAGTAAACGCGGCATGACCATGGACGACTCACCCACATAAGCGTAATCCGCCGTTGTTTTGGTTTTCACGGTCTTTACCAGAAGGTTGCCCATTTCATCCATGGCAAGTTTATGTCCTTCCGGGGTTTGAATCACCGGTTTCAGGGCGTTCAGGCGGTCGTGCAAAGGTTTGATCTGGTCGGGATAATCGCTGACGATGATATTCCTGTCGAAGATGAAGCCGGTCGCGCCCTCGCCTTCATGCGGTCCCGGCTCGCCAAACCAGCCGATGCCGTTCTCCAAAAAGTCTTTGCGCGAACCGGAATGCTTAATGAGATTATTGGTTGTCTCTTCCATCGTCAGCGCATACCAGCTGGTGAACCACTGGCGCACTCCGCTTTTTACAAGCGTGTACAACTTCTGCTCGCTCAATTCCACCTTGGTGAAATAGCCGGAGATATCGTAGTTATCAATCACCGAACGTTCGGGCGCGACCCCTGGTTGGCCGGTACGAATGTACAACTGCACTGAATGACCATTTGCCTCCCCACGAATGTAGCGGCACAACTCAAGGCCGGCAGAGTCGCTCTCCATCACCACATCCACGAGTGCCACAGCCACGATCGGCTCCGGAGACCCTTGCAGGGAAAGCGGCCCCTTCAACAACTCAATCGCCTCGGCCTTGCTTCCCGCGGTGTGAATCTTCACCGGCAGGCCGTACACTTTTACATCCCGCAAAGCCAGCCGGGTCACGGCAAGGACATCGGGCTCATCGTCCACCACAAGCACGTTCCACTCATTAAAAAACATGTGAACTCTCCTTTGGCCTGGAAATTTGAATTGTTCAATTATTAGCACTTCACGAAAAGTCTTCGTAGTGGCGACTTCAGTCGCTTTCTGCCCAAACGACTAAAGTCGTTACTACGCTTTCGTGATCTACTAATTATCAGTACTTCACGAAAGCGCGTAATTGGCGTTCTCTAACGCCTAATTTGCGCCAGAGAGCGCAAACTACGCGAGGTTTTCGTGATCTACTGATTATAAAAACACTCGCCGGCGTCTCAAAGGTACGCCGGTACTACACTCCGACCAGATTCACAAGCGCATCGTAACTTGCCGGAATTACCTTTGGGGATTGAAATGATTCGGTGATGATGGACGGGTCCTTCATCCCATGTCCCGTGCAGATCACCACGACCCGCCTGCCCCTCGCTTCAAACTTCCCGACAGTTGATTCTGCAATCAAGCCACTCAACCCCGCGGCAGACGCCGGCTCCACCCAAACCCCCTCCGAAGCCAGCAATTTCTGTGTGGACAAAATCTGTTCGTCCGACACAGCGATGATCCTGCCATTGGATTCCTGCGCCGCTTCCAATGCTTGTTCCCCGCGCGCAGGTTTTCCGATGCGAATGGCAGTTGCAACCGTCTCAGGCTTTTCTACAGGATGACCCAACACCAGCGGAGCGGCTCCAGCGGCCTGCACACCCAAAACGTGGGGCAGTCCTTTTTGATATTGCTTGAAGCCCGCCCAATACGAAGTGATGTTCCCGGCGTTGCCGACCGGCAGGCACAACCAGTCCGGCGCGGAACCGAGATCGTCGCAAATTTCAAAAGCCGCAGTCTTTTGCCCTTCGATGCGAAACGGATTGATCGAATTGACCAGCGCGATCGGCGTCTTTTGCGTGATCTCCACAACCAGAGAAAGCGCATCGTCGAACGAACCCTGGATTTGGATCACCTCTGCGCCGTAGGCAATTGCACCCGCCAGTTTCCCCACAGCAACCTTGCCTTCGGGAATCAACACAATCGAACGCAGTCCTGCACGCGCGGCGTACGCGGCGGCGGATGCGGCGGTGTTTCCGGTGGATGCGCAAATCACGGTCTTTGCGCCGCGCCCAACAGCCTCGCTGATGGCGGCGGTCATGCCGCGGTCTTTGAATGAGCCTGTGGGATTCAGTCCCTCGAACTTGATGAATAATTCACAGCCGAGTTCCCTGCTCAAACGAGGCATGGGAATCAACGGGGTGTTTCCCTCGAGCAGGGAAATGTTCTTTGTGTGGGCGGGTAAGTCGAGATACTGCCCATAGCGATGGATCAAGCCCTGGTAGGTCATATCAACTCCGGGATTAAGAATGTGATGCGTCGAGCAGCGAAGCCGTATCGAAACGAGGCGATTATAATGTCCCGCATGATAAAAATCCGAGTCCCTGCCACATCCGCCAACTTAGGCCCAGGCTTCGATTGTCTGGGTCTCGCTTTGAACCTCTGGAATGAAATTTCATTCGAGACCGCCGATAGAGTCACATATCAAGTCACTGGCGAGGGCGCAGAGAAATTGAACAAAGGCACGAAGAATCTTCTCACGAAGGCGTACACGCTCGTCCATGAAACCTGCGGCCAACGAATGAACGGCGTGGAGATTCGCGCCCGTAACGAAATTTTGATGAGCAGCGGCCTCGGCTCGAGCGCGGCGGCCATTGTGGCGGGTCTGTTCGGCGCAAATGAAATGCTGGGCAAACCGCTCGGCGAAAACGATCTTTTGAAACTCGCAACTGAAATGGAAGGCCATCCCGATAATGTCGCTCCCGCATTGCTCGGCGGGCTCGTGGTTTCGGTGATGGTGCGGAATGAAATCATCACCAAACGGTACGAAATCCCGGATTTGACGTTGGTGATCGTCAAGCCCATGGTGGACTGGCCCACCCGCGTTGCCCGCGCCGTTCTGCCAAAATCCGTTTCGCGCGCGGATGCAATTCACAACATCGGCCGCGCCGTTTTGGTGGTGGACGCGCTTCGCTCCGGTGATCTCGACCTGCTTCAAAAAATAATGGATGACCGCATTCACCAGCCGTATCGTCTGAGGCATATTTCCGGCGGCACGGCGGCATACAAAGTCGCCAGGCAATTCGGTGCGGCGGCGCTTTCAGGCGCGGGGCCATCCATCATAAATTTTGTTTCGCCGGAAAATGCAGATCGGGCGCGAGGGGAAATTGCACAGGTGTTTCAGGAACGGGGAATCGAAACGCGGGAAGTGGCAACCCACCCATCGAAGCAGGGTGTTCACAAAATATAAAACTGCCAGCGTTCGGCCGGCAGCTGTTTCGATTACTTCCTTTTACTCTTTGGCTTTGACCTTTTTGCAGAACCCGCTTTTACAGCGACAGGGACCGGTTGAAGTTCAACCTTCGACTCCTTGTACGGGTCGCGCAGGTTGACGGGCTTGACGTGGCTGTCTCGCAACCGCAGGTTAAGCATTTCCACAAAAACAGAGAAGCCCATTGCAAAATACACATATCCCTTTGGAATGTGGCGGTCAAATCCCTCTGCGATCAAGGTGAGCCCGATCATCAATAGAAAACTCAACGCCAGCATTTTCACGGTGGGATGCTTTTCCACAAACTCGCTGATGGGACCCGAAGTAAAGATCATCACCACCGCCGCAATAATGACCGCAATAATCATGATGGGAATTTCGTTGGACATGCCCACGGCAGTGATGACGGAATCCAACGAAAAGACGATATCGAGCAACATGATTTGGATGATGACACTGGCAAAATTCGCCGCGACTTTTGCAGAGGCGTGCCCCTCCTGACCTTCGAGTTTGTCGTGGATCTCGAACGTGCTTTTGCCAAGCAGGAATAACCCGCCGCCGATCAGGATCAGATTGTGACCTGAAAAGTCAATTCCAAACAGGGTGAAAAGTGGATGTTCAAGGCTGATGATCCATGACAGGGAAAGCAGGAGCAGAACGCGGGTCACAACAGCAAGCGAAATTCCCGTTGTGCGCGCGCGAGGCTGGTCTTTTTGAGGCAGTTTTCCTGAAAGGATGGAAATGAAAATGATGTTGTCCACCCCGAGCACGAGTTCGAGCGCAACAAGCGTCAACAGTGCGATCCATGATTCCGGGTTTGTAATCCAACTGAAGTTCATGACGGCGCTCCAAAAAGAGATTGGCTGGATTTTACCAAAACCCAGCCAAAAACTCGGAGGCCGTTTTTGGCCTCCGAGTTTCTCTTTACCTGATCTTGAACATCTGCGTCAACTTCATGGCGAGATTCAAATCGCCTGCGAGTTTCAACTTGCCCTGCATGAAGGCTTGCATTCCGTCAATTTCACCAGTGAAGATTTTGACGTAATCAGACGAATCGGCGGTGAGGGTCATCTTGGGTGTTGCGTGCGTTCCCTTTTCGACGGCGACTTTGCCGTCTTTGATCACGGCGTACCAGTCGCCAGGCTCCGCGCCTGTGAACTTGAACTGGATGACGGCGTCCAGCCCTTGCGCCTTTTCGGGAATGAACGCTTCGGGCATTTTGGACATGAGGGTTTCGATTGTGAGGGGCATAAATTATTTTCCTTTATATTTTTTATGTCGTTGCGAGGAGCGAAGCGACGAAGCAATCTCCATATCACATAAGATTGCTTCGTCGTCGCCGCTACGCGGCTCCTCCTCGCAATGACATTTAGTTTTGTAGATTTTCAAATATCGCCGCCGCGCCCATGCCGCCGCCGATGCACATGGTCACCATTCCATATTTCGATTTGCGGCGACCCATTTCGTAGATCAACTGCGTGGTGAGTTTCGAGCCTGTGCATCCGAGCGGATGCCCGAGCGCGATCGCGCCGCCGTTGACGTTGATCTTCTCAGGGTCCATTTCGAGCGTCTGCATCACGGCAAGTCCCTGCGCGGCGAAGGCTTCGTTCAATTCTATCAGGTCAATATCGTTGAGGGACAGTCCTGCAAGTTTCAAGGCTTTGGGGATCGCCACAACGGGACCGATTCCCATCAACTCGGGAGCGACGCCTCCTACGGCGAAGGAGACGAATCTTGCTAACGGACGGAGTCCCAACTCTGACGCTTTTTCCGCGGACATGACCATCACTGCCGACGCGCCGTCGGACATTTGCGACGCGTTCCCAGCGGTGACCGTGCCTCCGTCTTTGAAAGCAGGCTTGAGTTTCGCGAGACCGTCGAGAGTCGAATCGCCGCGCGGACCTTCATCGCGCTTCACTGTGAACTTTCGATTGACGGCTTTGCCATCCATGTACTCTGTGACTTCCACATCAATCGGCGCGAGTTCGGGATCGAATATCCCAGTGTCAACCGCTTTCGCGGCTTTCTGGTTGCTCTTGAGCGCGAACTCATCCTGCATCTCACGGGTGATGCCATATTTGACCGAGACATTCTCGGCGGTGAGTCCCATGTTGGTATAGTAGTGCGGCAGTTCCATCGCGAACTGCGGATTGGGCGAAAACTTGTAGCCCATCATCGGCACCATGGACATGGATTCCACGCCGCCCGCGATCCCGATCTCGATATCGCCTGCCTTGATCTGATATGCAACATGCGCGATGGATTGCACACCCGACGAGCAATACCGATTGATGGTTTCCGCGGGGACGCTGTCAGGCAAACCGGCGCGCAGGGCGATCATACGCGCGATATTGAGTCCCTGTTCGCCTTCGGGGAACGCGCATCCCAAAACGACATCTTCGAT
>JBBIUO010000082.1:8616-12983 GCA_037440205.1 Chloroflexota bacterium | reverse complement strand
GCGGTTTCATGCGAGACGCCAACGCCCATGAAACCTGCATTCTGTAAAATATCGTACACACCATACAGAACGGCTTTCCCAATTGCGTCGGCGGGAAAGTCTGTCGCCAACACGTCCAGCGGTTCTTTCCGCAAGGTGCGCCCTAAGTTCCGAAACTGTCCGATTTTCTCTTTTTTCTTGCCATCTACGCTGATTTCAGGCTGTTTTCGGCGTGCAAATCGCTTGCGCTGGCTTTCGATGTACTTCATTTGCTCGTCGCGACATTCATCTTTCTTGCGACTGAGACGCTTGCGATTGACACGCAAGGTATATCCCAAGAGATGCGCCAAGCGCGGGATCGTGCTATGTTCCACCTGAAAGCCTTGACGCTTCAACTCCTTGGCAAGGTTACGACTGGTTTTGCGCGTCCACTTCAACCCTGTGATGGGGTCGCCTGCCGTGGCATCCTTCAACAGCTTGTCGAGCGCCTTCAAGATTTTCGGCTGTTTTTTTCAACCAGCAGTCTGCCTGCTCCTGCCTGACGAATCTTCATCGGCAACTTTTTGTTAGAGCGCTCAACCTCACGACAGCCACGAGCAATTGTGGTGCGGCTCAAGCCGGTGATCGCAGCCAGATGGCTGATACCGCCTCGACCTTGTTCGCTTGCAAGCACGCCTGCAAATCGCCGCTTGTTCCTTTCGTTCAATTCTGAAAGCACCCGATTGATGGCTTGATGCTGTTTCGCTCCTTGACGGTATGGATGCAATTGGCAACTTTCACAAATACACTGATGAACATTTGATTTGTTTCTTTTCTGCATGATGCTTGTCCTGATACGCAATTCTCAGAACAAGGGTATCATATTTCGAATTGATTAACTTATTTTTGGACAAATCCTATGAACAATCTCAGCCGCAACAGTTACGCTTATTGGAAAAAGCGAAAAAATATAAGTCCGCAACGAAGAAGAAAACAAATGCCCGACAATGAATCGTCGGGCTAATTTTTTCCTGCTTCGCGAGGGGAGTCCGCTGGCGAGGAGGCTGGCGGGAGAGGTGACGGGTCTCAAGCGCGCTGAGGTTAACCGAGTCGCGAGGGGGGACGCGGGTCATGATTAATCGGGATTCTGTGGAGACATGTCAGGTTTCCACTGGAATCGAGGAAATAACCAGAATCAAGCGGGGTTGTCGGGGCGTGGAGAGGGGGGTCTCATGCGCGACGCGGTGGATCGAGTTCGCGTGGGGGGGAGGAGGGCTGTCATCAGAAGATACTTGAATAAAACGGCGGTCACCAGACCGCCGTTTCGTCAGTTCTCGCTCGACCAACGCAATTTGCGTTTTAGGTCGTTGCAGTTTTGCATGGGTATTTGACCGTCATGTTGCAAGCGTCCCACGACAATTCCAGGGGCAACGCCAATGGCGTTGGCAAATTCAACGATCTCGGCTTTGCTAAAGTGACTTCCTCTCGGACGAAACTCTTTGTACGCGTTTGAAGGGATAAGCCAATCTGCCGCAAAGCGATTGGCCTCATCTTCCTTGTCGTTTGCTTGATTATCCCCTTCCAAAAAAATGTCGCGCTTTCCGTGCAACAAAATATGTCCTGCTTCATGGAAAAAAGTAAACCAAAGATGATCGTCTGTTTTGTACAAAAGACTCAACTGGACTAACGCTTTATTTGGATTAAGCCATCTTGTTGCTCCGTTTGTTCTTAGTTTTTTTAGTTCATGAACAAACACAACGGCAACGCCCGCTTTGGCGCATAATTCGACGGTTCTTGTTACAAAAACATCGGGCGACTCGTTGGTAAGCGGCCTGATTTCATCGAGCGACTTTCTAAATTTGTCCGCGTCAAAAGGTTCACAGTCAATGCTTTGGGCTTCGATTTCACCTTTTCTTAACCACGTGGAAATTATCGCTGGCTCGGCTTTATATGCTTGAGAGCGACGAAATGCAAGGCTTAGATCGTTAGTTACAGCATTCCATTGATGCGGTGACGCTATCCCAAAAAAACGAAGTAATTCATTTAGTTGGTTTACAGGTTCAGAGTGTTTCTCGATCCAACCTAAATTAACCATCTCATTTACAGGAAATTGGTCAATCCATGTCAGGAGTTTTTCGAATGCTGAACGCTCCTGCTCACGGGCGAGCCATTCCTGATAGTTCTGTTCGCGGTTAATCCAAAAACTGGCGGATACGCCCAAAACCTTCTCGAACTGCAGAGCAGTTTCAGGGGTAATCGCCGCCTTGCCATTGATGATTTCGTTGATGGTCTTCTTGGGGCGTCCTGTCCGCTCGGCAAATTCCGCTTGGGACATGCCAATGAAATCCAGGGTTTCCAGCAGGGTTTCCCCAGGCGGGGTTACAAAATCGGGGTTGTACTGATTTTTAATCATGAGTGTCCTCTACGCCCAAAACCGTCACTGCGGTTACTTTCGACAAATTGAGGCTTCCGTTATCTTTTAGCGGAACAGGGGTGTTGGCAACCGTAATCAACAGACGATAAGGATGGTCAAGATCCAAAGAAATTTGTCCTTGCCGCTCGCCTTTGAGCTGATGCATTCGCGGCGGGGGAAGATGGCTGATTTCCGTCAACACTGTAGTGGCGCGAAGTTCGTCCAACCGACGTCGAATTAACCTTGCTCTTCGTTCGCCATAGACCTTCTGTAACAACCTGAAATCGTTACACTCTTTTTGAAGCTTCGTTGTTTTGAAAGTTATGTCCAAAGTATCCCTACAATGTTGTTCACCTTTCGGGTGAACAACATTGTAGCAAAGTAGTTTCTAAATTGCAAGCAAAAATCAAGAGCCGTTTTTAAACGAGGCTCTCCCAAATCTGGGCGTTAAAACTGGTATGAGACCTGACCTGTCTCGTCCGCGACATGGTGAATCGAGTCGCGAGAGAGGACGCGGGTCGCGATTAATTGTGGTTCTGTGGAGACACCTTCGGCAGGTCTGCTCTGGATTCGAGGGAACAACCAGAATCAAGTGGGCTGGTCGGGGCTTGGGGAGGGTGTTTCACCCGAGGCGTGGTGGATCGAGTCCGTGTGCGGGGGGAGGGTGATAAAATAAACGCATGAACCGCAAAGTCCCTCTGCGAATCAGGAAACTGATGAAGGAATTAAAAGAAGGGCTTGTCCGCATTTATGGAGACAGGCTCAAGGGCGTGTACCTGTACGGGTCGTATGCGCGCGGGGATTATCGCGAGGGTTCGGATGTGGATGTGATGATCATGTTGAAAGACTACAAAGATTACTGGGATGAAATCAAGCGCACCAGCCAGTTGATGAGCGACGTCTCTTTGGAATATGACATGCTGGTTAGTCGCATTTTCATGACGGAAGAAAAGTGGAAAGCGTCTGATACCCCGCTCCTAAAGAACATTCATCGGGATGGTCTGCCCGCATGAAGGATTACACGCGCAAATTGCTCGATAAAGCCCGGGATGCCATTGAAGTGGCAGAAGCAGTCCTGGATATGGATAAGGCTGACTTCGCGGCTGGACGCGCATATTACGCCATGTTCTATATTGCCGAAGCCTTGCTTGCCGAGAAAGAGATGCAATTCGGCCAGCATGGACAGGTGATTGGAGCATACGGTCTCCATTTTGCCAAGACAAAAGAACTCGATCCAAAATTTCATCGCTGGCTTGTGGACGCCTTTGATGTCCGCGTTTCCGGGGATTACGACGTGGATACCGGGATCGGCAAATCCATCGTCGCCGACATGATCAACCAGGCGCGTGAGTTTTTGGAGGCCGCGCGAACGTATTTGGAAAAGCAGGAGAACTGAAAGTAATCAGTCTGAAAATCCGAAGTCTCGCGCTTCGGATTTTTCTTTTCGCACGTGAAGAACATCAGCGGGATTCTGGAGCAACGTCTCTTTTCTTTGCCCTGCGATTCATGTACGATGAAGAAAACTTCTGAAAGGAAGGCGGCCATGGGATTCAAAGAGTGGTTTGTCAAACCGTCCACGCGGGCGTTTGTGGAGGAGGCGCGCAAGGCGCCCGGCTATTCGCTCCTCGACCTGGCACACGGCTACATTTACGCGCGCTGGCCTTATTTTTATATCGGCGTCGGCAAAGGGGATCATCCACTGGCAAAGTGGCTAACTCCGTTTTTCGGTTTGTTCAACAAAATCGTGACGGGCAGAAAAAGGGATGAATCCGCCGAAACCTCGATTGGATTTGCGGATACCTATCACGGCAAAGCCGTCCCGTTCGAGACGGCGAAAAAGCTGGTTCTGATCAATGAAGAGATTCAAATCCCAGACCTTGAACAGGTCATTCCCTACAAACGAGCACGTTCCATCATCATGAAGAATCCCGATCATATCGTGGCGCTGGAATGTCCCTGCCGCGCGGCAAAGGAGAATCCCTGCCTGCCCCTCGAC
>JBBIUO010000082.1:0-8606 GCA_037440205.1 Chloroflexota bacterium | reverse complement strand
GTGTGTTTGATTGTCGGCGATCCCTTTGCCAGTTTCATCCGCGAGCATCAGCCAAATCGCTCGCGCTGGATCACGCGCGAGGAGGCGGTTGCCATCCTCAAAGCGGAGGATGAGCGCGGCCACGTCCATCACGCCTTTTTCAAGGATGCCATGCTCGACCGTTTCTACGCCATTTGCAACTGCTGTGAATGTTGTTGCGGGGCCATGCAGGCGCATCGCAACGGGACGCCGATGCTGGCCTCCTCCGGCTTCGTCTCGCAGGTAAATGAAGATTTGTGCATCGGATGCGGCGACTGCAATTCGTTTTGCCAGTTCAACGCATTGGAAGTGGCGGACGGGGTGAATCGTGTGGTCTATGAAAATTGCATGGGGTGCGGCATTTGTGTCAGCAAATGCGTTCTCGACGCCCTTTCACTGGTCCGCGACGAAGCAAAAGGGATTCCGCTGGAGATTTGTGCTGTGATGGCAGGGTGATGGGCGGAGTCAATGTCCATGGCCAGAT
This sequence comes from Chloroflexota bacterium, assembly GCA_037440205.1. Classification (GTDB taxonomy): domain Bacteria; phylum Chloroflexota; class Anaerolineae; order Anaerolineales; family Villigracilaceae; genus Villigracilis. The sequence goes on along the minus strand of JBBIUO010000082.1, from coordinate 8,104 downwards.
GGCGATGAAAAGCGTCGGGGAGAGAAAGCCGATTGAAACAACGAGCAGGACAAGGGTCGAAATGAAGCGGGCGGCAGGTCGCATGAATGAATCCTGTCACGTCAGGTCTTTTCGATAAAACCGGTACCGTTTGTAAATCTTCGCGCCAATGTGATGAGCGAGATTCCATGTGTCGGGGTTGTCTTCGCCGGTGAGCGAGAGGTCAGCCCATTGATAACCTTTGGCGATGGCGCGTTTGCCCATTTCTGCAAACAGCAAAATGGCAACGCCGGTATCCCAGTATTCGGGCAACACCGCAACGCTCTTGACCGAGAGACATTTCGGTTTCAAATTTTTGTATCGCAACGCGCGCAAAGTATCCCAGGGATGACGCAAGCCGTTGAGATGAATCAAAATCTCGTTGAAGTTTGGAATCGCGGGGAACCATCCAACCGCTTTGCCGTCATCTTCTGCAAACAACACCAGATCCGGGTCGGCCATATCTTTCAGCGGCAACAGCATCGCTTCGATGGATTCGCGCGAATACGGCACGAAGCCCGGCAAATGTTCCAGCGCGCGGTTTTGCAAAACCAGCACGCGGTCGATTTCATTGTCGGCGTCGTCCATGTTCACGGTTCGAATCGCAAAGCGTTTGCGTTTTTGCACGCCGTCTGCAAGTTTGAAAAGCCGTTGAAGTTTCGGATCATCCGGGTGAATATCGAAAGCATAGGCAAGTCCATCGTCGTGGCGTTTGACGAATCCATATCGCTCGAAAAAATTTCCATAATAAGGCGGGTTGTGTCCGCACAGAAACGCCGCCGGCCGCTCCCACCCATCAATGAGAATGCCGCGCCCATTTTCACGGTCGAGGTTGTACGTGCCGCACAACATGGTCAGCCCGTGTTCGCGCGCCCAAACCTCCGCGCGGCGAAACATGGCTTCTGCAACGTTGTAATCGTTGACGCACTCGAAAAGCCCAATCGAACATTCATTGGGATCGCCGCCGTTTTCATGCGAACAACATATTGTGCCGACGGGATTTCCATTTTGGAATGCGACGAAGAAATCGGCAACTCCATTTTTGAAGAATAACCCGCTCGATGGGTGCGCTTCTTTTCGACGCTCGGGCAGGATCGGTGGAACCCAAAGAGAATCGCCCCGATATATTTTCCACGGAAAGGTGAGGAAGATTTCCTTCTCGCGTTTTGTGGCAGCCTTGCGGACTTCGATCATTCCGCCGGCTCCGGCCTCGTTCTGCGGCGCTCCTCCAGTTCGCGTGTGATCTCGCGGAAGTTCTCGCGTCCCAACGGGTACAGCCACGTGAACAAAATTCCCATGCTGATGGTGAAGGCCGGTATGAGTCCTGCCACAAGGCGAATACCGGACACGGCGCTTGCGGGCTGGGTGGCGCTGTTCGGCACATACCCGGTCGCTTGAAGCACCAGCAACGCCGCCGGCACCGCAATGGACGAGGCGACTTTTTGCGCCAGCGTGATCAGGCTGTAATACATGCCCTCCTGCCGTTCGCCGGTTTTCCATTCGCCGTATTCGATTGCATCGGGAAGGATCGCCCACGGTAACACGTGCATGGCGGAAACGCCGATCCCGGCCAGCACGCACAGAACCATGATGAAGGTGAAACTCGTTTCGGGAGTCAACAACGAAAGGATGATGAGAATCACCGCAAGAAAGGAAACTCCGCTGATGTATGCCCAGCGTTTGTTCAATCGGCGCGAGACCCATTCCCACAATGGCAGGGTCAGCATGGCAACGACAAAAATGGTCGCCATGATTGCGTCGCTTTGCGCTTCGCGCTCGACGACATATTTCACGTAATACAACAGGATCACCTGGATGATGCTCATGGTCACGCCGTTGAATAGGAACATAACCAGCCCAAAGATAAACGGGCGGTTTTGCCACGCAGCCTTGACCGACTCCTTCACGCTCAGGGTTGGCTCCCGGTTCATGAACTCCGGTCGTTCGCGCGTGTTCAAAAAGACCAGAAAAAGAGGCAGGGCGGAGATAAATCCGAAGATGACGCCCATCATCAGCACGCGGTTGGCGTGATCCGGGCGAAATCCATCCACCACCCAAAGCGGGAGCGTGAAGGCGATCAGGCTCCCCAAAATGGAGAAGAACATGCGCGTGGAGGTCAACGCGGTGCGCTCGTCGTAGTCGCCGCTCAGTTCGGGGGTCAATGCGAAGTAGGGCATGTAGACGAAGGTCGCGGCGGTATCGTACAGGGCAAACGCAAGCGAGTAATAGATTCCCAGCGCAACGGGACTCACGAAGGGCGGTTTCCACCAAAGGAGCAGGAACGTTGCCGCAAAAGGAATCGCCCCAAAGAGCAGGAAGGGACGCCGCCTGCCCCAACGCGAATGCGTACGGTCGGAGATGTAACCGACGATGGGGTCGTTGACGTAATCCCAGGTACTGCCCACGAAGATGGCGATTGCGGCGATGTACGGCTTCACACCCACCACATCCGTCAGAAACAGCGCGAAGTACACGCTCAGGATGGTGTTGGTCAGGCTGAAACCCAGGTCGCCCGAACCGTAAATCCATTTGATGCGCGCGGGAATCTTTTCATTCATGCGAAGTCCTCCGTAAACGGATTTTCAAACCAGATACTTAAACACCTTCCGTCAGAAAACGCAACGATTGTCAGCGGCCGACGCTCAAGCCGCCGTCCCCGGCGGCGTTCGCGGGGAAATCGCTGCGCCGGGGACGGCGCAGCGAGCAAATTACCTGACATGGTTTGCATGTACACTAAAAATTTGCATTGCGCCGCGCAAGTAGGTATACTGATATTGGGTCGCACCTGCTTTTTATGCAACAGTTGGAGGTTCCATGGAAAAGTTGATTGGCCTGTGGATAGACCGAAAGAAAGCAGTAATTTTGATCCTGGAGGATAAAAAGGAAAAAATCAAACAGATACAATCGAATTTGGAGAGAAACACACGGTTCAGGTGGGGCGCCCGTATGAAAAAGCCGCATGGCGTACAAACGTTCATGGCGGAAGACCAGGAAGACCGACGGCAGGACGAACATTTGAAAAAATACTACGGGGAGGTCATTGCCAGCGTCCGCGATGCCGCATCCATTCTGGTGATGGGGCCCGGCGAGGCCAAGTTTGAATTCGAAAAACGACTGATCCACGAGCGGATCGGGAAAAAGATCGCGGTCGTCAAGTCATCGGATAAACTGACCGAGCGGCAGTTTGCCGCGATGGTTCGCAGGTATTTCAAGGAACGGCCCACTTAACCAGTACAAACGAAGAAAGGATCATTCCCAGTAGATCACGAAAGGTTGTTCGTAGTGGCGACTTCAGTCGCTCTTTACCCAAACGACTGACGCGAAGCGGTTACTACGTTTTCGTGATCCACTGATTCCCGGGGATGATCCTTTCTTTTTGCCGGGATCAACTGTCGGCTGGGGAGGAAGCGGTTCGAAAATCCGCCTGTGTGGAAATTGTGTGGGAAATATCAATGGAGGATGATTGTCATTTTGTGTTAATCAACCAAATATACAATGTCACAAAAGGAAAAATAAATATATGAATACACCCAAACGTTATAACCCTATTCTTGTTGCCTTACACTGGCTTACCCTCATATTCATGCTTGGCGCGGGGTTCCTTACTGATTTAGGCGGAAGTTCATTTATTGACCCGCATATGATCCTGGGTGCCATCCTGGTCGTTATTTTGGTTGTTCGTGTGATCGTTCGCTTTTCCACCAGGCGTCCTGCATGGGCAAATACAGGCAATGAGTTGTTCAACAAACTGGGTGAATTGGTTCATTGGGGCATGTACCTGATTGCTTTCCTCATTTTAGGGACGGGCGGGTTGATCGCTTATAACCGAAACTTGTTTGCTGTGGCTTTGGGCACAGGCGTAGCACACGGCCGCGCGGGGCTCCTGGGTGAAATTCACCAGTTGGGGTGGTTTTTGGCACTCTTGTTGCTCTTTGCGCATATTGGCGCGGCGTTATACCATCAATTTATCCTCAAGGATGATTTGTTCAACAGGATGTGGTTTGGAAAGCAATAAAAAGGGATGGCAGGAAAAAACTCCGAGGCAGACCTCGGAGTTTTTTGTTATCAATGGACAATATGCCTTTGACGAAGCACCAGCAGGGTTGCGCCCTGGACCACCAACGCGGCAAGGATGGCCGAGCCAAATGAAACAGCCAGGCTGGTGTGCTCGAACAACAGGCCGAGCGCAAGGTAAAACCCGGCGAACGAAAACAACCCGAGGATCAGTCCATGCAGAACATTCACCGCGCCGGCATGACCCTGCTGGCGATGCGAGAAGATTGTCAGGATGCTGATGTACAAGGGGATGGTGGTCAGTAGTCCCGTAAGCCGCGAACCGATGTAAGGCGCAATTCCCGTGATGAGCAAAATGAAACTTGTGCCAATCAGAATCCGCGCAGGGATATCCCACCTGCCGGGATTTGAAATCAATTCCACCGCCTGCGCTTTCGGCATCGTCCACAACCCGATGAAAATAACAACAACCACGGAAAAGAAAAGCGGAATGAAGGGAATGGTCACGCCTTGCAAGAACATGGTCATGCCACCAAACACAAGGAAGCCCGCCAGAATCGAAATCAGCCAGTCGAATTTTTTCGAGACCCACGCATACGTGAGACTGAATGCGATGAGCGAAAAGCCGCCGCTTAACGTGCCGCGAATTGAATCGAACACAAAGGCGCGGTCGTGGCTGAGGGCGAGGAAAAATGCCACCGGCCCGGAAGTGAGCGGAAGCGCCACCAGCCAGCCGCTCACCGCCGCGCCCCAGCGCCTCCCCGCGAGGCTGGCGGAACCGATGATGACCGGGGCAAGGATCAATTTCAAAACGAGAATGTTCATGACATGCACACCCGATAGACCGTAAAAAGGATCGCAAAATCCGCGGCCATGTGACCCAGCACAGACGCAAGCAAGCCGCTGTCCTCTCGCGCGGCCTGCCTCCAAAACCAGCCGACGAACGTCAGGCAGGAAACGCCAAAGACAACAACTTCAAGAGGCGCTTTGCCTGCCAGCACCAGGGCATGATAACCGGCATAGACCAGGTCGCCGGGATAAAAGCCTTTTGCATCACTGCCGAGAAAGCCGCGCCAGAAATATTCCTCGATGAACGGGTTGACGAATGAAAAATATGCAATGAAGGGAATCCAAACCCGTCCGCTCAAGCCAAGCGCGGCAAGCCGGGATGACAGGTCGGGGACCACGCCAAATACATTCCAAAGCAGGTACAAGGCAGGGCCGCTCACGCCGCCGATAAGCATGTTCAACAGAATCCATTTTGGGTTTTTGTTTTGGATCAGGGTGCCGAATGGAATATTGGGACGCGCAACGAAAAGCACAAGGATGATCGCAAGGTGAAACAGCGCCAGCGCAAGCCAGGCGTTTTTGAACAAAAATAATCCCGCCCACACGGCGAGATAGGGAAGGATGGGGGCGAGGAGTTTGGGTTGGGTCATTTTTAAGTAATACCGACTTAAGTCGGTACTACGTCGGTACTACTGTGACGATCGTGCGTTTTGCCCCGGCGGACATCAACGCCTCCGCCACCGACTCCGCCTTTGCCTGCTCTGCCAACGCGATCATGTTGCCCCCGCGGCCGCCGCCGCTCATTTTCGCGCCGAGCGCGCCAGCCTTGCGAGCCGCATCCACGAGGCGATCCAATTCGGGCGAAGAGACGGTCAACGACTGCAAATACTCGTGGTTGTGATCCATGAGTTCGCCGAGCATTTCCGTCCTGCCGCTTTCGATGGAACGCCTGCCGATCAACGCGATCTGCGCGATCTCGTTGAAGATGTTTTCGATGGTGAGTTGATCGCGCAGCCACAGACGGCGCACATCGCCAACGGATTCCTTTGTGGGCGCGGGAATGCCCGTATCGCCGATGACAATGGTAAACGGCCTGCCTGCTTTGAACGTCTCGACGGGTTTGCCTTTCATGAAATAGACAGGGCGGTTGTAGGTGATGACGGTGTTATCAATGCCTGAAGGTGTGCCGTGATGAATCTTTTCTATTTCGAATACGAGTTCATTGACCTGTTCATCTGTGAGAGGATGAGAAAGATAAGCCGAGAGCGCGCGGGTTAACGCAACGGAGACCGCCGCGCCGGAGCCGAGTCCTGCCGCGACGGGGATGGTGGATTGGATGTTGATATCGAGATTCGGCAGGGGGGAAATGTCAAAGCGCCGAATCAGCGTCAGGATAACCGAAGCAATTGCATGGTCGGGGGGAAGCGAGTTGAGTTCGGCGTGCAGGTCAATGACCGGGGCGTGGATCCAAATCCCTTTGCGGGGTGAATCCAACACTTCGACATCCACATGAACTTGTGTGACGGGAACGGCGAGCGCGGGGCGGCCATACACCACCGCATGTTCGCCAAAGAGAATGATTTTGCCGGGCGCGGATGCGTTCATGAAAGGTAGAAGACCGCCAGCACTGCGATTGCCCAAAGAACCATGGCGGCCTGGAACGGCCGGTCGGATAATAGAATTTCTTCCGGCGCGCCGCCCACGTGTTTGACTTCGATGAGGTACATGTAGCGGAAGATGGCGTACACCACAAACGGAATGGTGAGCATCATGCTGTGATTCTCCGGCACGTTGGGCGCGGAGAATGTGTACAGCGAATAAGCCACGATGGTGGTGCCTGAAACGATCATGATGTATTGATCGAGAAGCGGGAGTGTGTAGCCTTCAAAAACCTTGCGATGCGAGCCTGCGCCATGCGCGAGCAGGGCAAGTTCGGCGCGTCGTTTGCCGAAACCGAGAAAGAGCGAAAGCAAAGTCATCACCACGTAAAGCCAGGGCGAAAATCGTTCGACGTGGATCAACGTCACACCCGCGTGAACGCGCAAAACAAATCCCGCCGCGATGATGAGCACATCCAGAATGGCAATGTGCTTGAGCCACTTTGAGTAGGCCATGTTGAGCAGGAAGTACACCGCCAGCACGGCATCGAAGCCCGGCGCAAGGAAATAGGCCGCGCCAAGCGTGACAATGACCAGCACAATGCCCGCGATCCACGCGACGCTCACCGGCAGTTTGCCCGAAGCGATGGGGCGATGTTTCTTATCGGGATGCTGGCGGTCGGCTTCCACATCGGCGAGGTCGTTGAAGATGTACACGGTGGATGAAATAAAACAAAACAGCACAAAGCCTGCAAGCGTCCGCAAAAATGCTTCGGCGCTGAGCAGTTGCTTATCGAAAACAAGCGCGGCAAAGATGAAGACATTCTTCGACCATTGCCGCGGGCGCATGGTTTTTATAAGGGCGGTTAACATGGGGGTTATTTTACCTTATGTAGGGTATGGGAACGCCGAATAAGTTTTGATAAATATTACACCAAACTTGAAGTTTCTCCTTATCGTAATCAAAGAAGGCATAAAGCGCATATGTTGCGCTGTTCGGCACTTCAGGATAACGAGCGTGGATTTGTTCGTTTCCAAGTTTTCCCCACGCAAACGCAAAATCAGCCAACCTCTCGCTAATTAACCGAGATGGCGAAAACAGATCATTGTCAGGTGGAATTTGCCAACTCAGACTCTCTCCCAAAACGACCAAAACCACTGCTGGATTTAGATTGAACCGATCATCAGAAGAAGCTGCCGAAACAATTTCACCTAACTTCACAGGTTTTGTATCCCATGGAACATTTTGTTCATAGCTTGCCCACTCCGGGTAATTATCTGCCAAGACCCGATCTATCTTCTCTTCTGTCGGTCCAAAAGCAAAAAACACTTCGTCACTCAGGAGATATATTTTTCCTTCGCTATTGACAATTGTACATTCAGGGGCAATATCGGGCTCGGGTGTCAAAGTAGGTGCGTCTGTTGGCACAGGAATAGTCGCAGTAAGAGTTGGCGGTGGGACGGTTACTGATGGAGTTACAGGAGTTAGCGTAGAATAGGGGGGGTAATAAAGAGATGCAGTTGGGCGGATTCCCTCATGGCTTGTACAGGCAGTTACCCCAAGGAAGATGATCAGAAATACAATGCGGCGAATTTGAGTATCCATCGTTTTTTCTCCACAACATCCGACGTCCTGCCTTTATACCATCATTCGCAGTAAAATAGACTCATGCCCAAGATTCGAT
>JBBIUO010000081.1:0-12985 GCA_037440205.1 Chloroflexota bacterium | reverse complement strand
CGTCGCAGTGATAGGTGAGGACGGCAGGCTTGCCGAAAAGCCGTGCGCGCAGGGCAACGCCGGGCGCATCAAATTGCGGAAGATGCAGTTGAACGACATCGTTCTGCCAGACGAGTTTGGTTGCCACGAGGCCAAACGTGGGCGCAAGCACCCCTTTGCTGACCCGGGCAATGACCGGCACGCGAATGACTTTGACGCCATCCATCGTTTCTTCGAGCGGAAGCGACGGGTCGTAGTGTGTGGTCATCACAGTGACCTGATGTCCGCGTTTGGCAAAGGCGCGCGCGAGGCGCTCGGCATAGATTGTGAGTCCCGATGTGTGCGGACGGTAATAGGTGAGTACGGTCAGGATTTTCATGGGGTGGGATGGAACCTAACTTTCCTGCCTGACGTAAACTGTCTGGGCAGGCAACGGACTTTTGATTTTACTTTTGCCGAAGGCGTTCCTGACAAGAACCAGCGCGGCATCCGCAGCGTGATCGGGCTTGATGACCGCAGTATCCACCCAGAACGAGGCGGTCAACTCCATGGACGCATCGTTGAATTTCTTGAAGTTGATCTCCGGCACAGGTGCAGTGACGTAGCCGGGCGTATCCTTCAGCACATCCAAAAGTAGTGTCCGTACTTTTTCAGGGTTGGCATTGTGAGCAATTGCCAACGGCAAATCCACACGGCGGCGGTGAGCGCGGGTGTAATTGACGATGGGATGGGAGATCACATCCGCGTTCGGCAAAATGACGATACGCCCGTCCAGCGCCCGCATCTCAGTGGTGCGCAGATTGATCTGCAAAACGACGCCGTCGAAATCGAGCACTCGAATTTCATCGCCCACTTTGAACGGCTGTTGCATGAGCAGGATGATGCCTGAAACAAAATTCTGCATCACGTTTTGAAGGGCAAAGCCGATCGTGAAGCCGATGATTCCCAGCCCGGTGAGAAAGGCTGTGACGTTGAAAAATCTCTGCAGGGCGGCAATCGCGCCAAAGACGATAACCGTCCATTGCAGGGACTGTGAAAGAAGCTGGGTGACGCCCGAGTCGGTGTTTCGCCGCAAAAGCACCCGCTTCAAAAAATTTCCCAGCACCCGCGCGAAGTACAGGCTGAGGAAAAAGATCAACAGTGCGGTGACAATGTTGGGAATGGATTCGACAAATCCTTCGGCGAGGTTGGAAAAGTATTCAGGCATGAAGGCTCCAGAAGGGGCTAAAGTTCGATCCCGCCAAGTTTTGATAAAGGTAAAACCGTGACGCGAGTGTCTACAGGGTATTCGTTACTGCCGGGATAAATCACCCACAATTTTTTCAACCCGAGGGTTTCAACCGCTGTTTTCATCGAAGCGGTAATGACGGGCGCTTCGTTGAATTTCACTTCAATTCCATATCGCTTGCTCTTGTGTGTGAAGACGAGGTCCAGTTCGGCCCCGCCATACGTCCCCCAGTAGTATGCCTGCGGCGGACGCAGGATTTGCAAAGCCTGTTCGATGGCAAACCCCTCCCATGACGCCTCCAGTTTTGGATGCCCCAATAACGTGTGTTTATCATGAATATCCAAAAGGCTGTGAAGAAGCCCCGAATCACGGAAATAAATCCTGGGGGCTTTGACCTGTCGTTTACCCAGATTTTCATACCAGGGTTGCAACTGGCGGATCATGTACGCGCCGGTTAACAGGTCGAGATAAGAGCGCACGGTTTTATCGGATAATCCCATCGAGCGCGATAGTTCGGAGTCGTTCCATGTCTGGGCATGATAATGGGCAAGCATCGTCCAGAAACGGCGCATGGCTAATGCGGGGATATTGATTCCAATCTGGGGCAGGTCGCGTTCGAGAAAGGTGCGGATAAATCCTTCGCGCCACGCGATACTGTCATCTTCATTTTCGGCCAGGAAAGAACGCGGAAACCCGCCGCGCCGCCAAAGGGTTTCATAATTTTGCGCGCCGGCTTCCAAAAGGTCAAAACCGCCGATCTCGATGAACTCCACACGTCCCGCCAAAGAATCGGAAACGTTTTTAATGATGTCAGGCGACGCGCTCCCCAAAATCAAAAAGCGGGCTTTATTTTTGGGACGGTCCACCAGAACGCGCAAGACCTGAAAAAGCCCCGGAATTTTTTGGATTTCATCCAAAACGACCAGCCCCTCCAACGCGCCCAGGACAAGTTCCGGGTTTTCGAGCCTGCGCTGGTCGGGCGCTGATTCAAGGTCGAAAAAGGTGACTTGCCGGCCCTCTGTAAATACACGCGCCAGCGTGGTCTTCCCGCATTGACGAGGTCCCAACAAGGCTGTGACGGGCGATCTTTTTATGGCAACGGCCAGTTTTTCAAGATAAAAAGGGCGGTTAAGCATGAAATAATTATACCCGTAAAATTCGGAGTTGAACTCCGAATTTTACGGGTATGGGCGTCCCTGCAAACCTAAAACAGATCTTTGTTTTCCTTCACCCAATGGAAGAGCCGCTCGATGCCTTCTTCGAGGCTGATCTTCGGCTTCCAGCCCAGTTCGCGTTCGGCTTTGCGATAATCGGCGTAGAAGACTCGCTGGTCGCCGGGGCGCCAATCGCCGCGCGCCACTTCGATCTTTTTGCCGAGCAGGCTTTCGATCATCGGGCCGAACTCCGCCCAAACCGCAAGCACATTGTCCACGCCGCCGCCCATGTTGTAGACCTGTCCCTTCGCAACTTCGATGTTTGCAATCGCGGCGTCGTAGGCATCCATCAAATCTTCGATGTGCAGAACATCGCGCACCTGTTTGCCGTCGCCGTAAATTGTGATCTGGCGGCCTGTCACGGCGGCGATGATCATCCATGCAAGCCAGCCCTGATCTTCAATGCCAAATTGCCGTGGGCCGTAAATGCAATTGGAAACCTGAATTCCACCGGCGAGGAAAAGATGCGAATCGTCTTCAACTTCCAGATCATAAACAGGTTCGTCATTTAATGGCTCGACCATTTTCAGCCCATCCCAAAGCAGGTGACCATCGGCCCGTCGCAAGGCAACGGTCTCCTCATAAAAGTCTGGAGTGGTATTTGAACCCAGCCAACACAAAAGCTCGTTCAACCTTCTGGAGCGTTCCGGGCTAAAGGCATAGCCAATCCCAGCCAGGCAGGGAAACATTGCCTTTCCGCCCAAAAGGCGGACGATCATTTGAATGGTTGTGCCGCGTTTATATTCCACAGGTTTCCCCTCAAAATACGATGTCTCGATCCCAAACTCAGCCAGCAAACAACGCAATTGCTCCATCCACTCCCGCCCATTTTCCAGGAATTCAACATCCTTCGACTGGGCAAAGGAAGGCGCAAGGTAGGAATCCGCCTGCACCTTGCCCAGTTCTGCGCCAAGGAAGCCGCGCAAAAAAGCGCGCTTGACCAACCGATGGCCCTTTTGAATCCAATCAGGAACGGAATATTCAATACGAACTTTATCCCCAACTGGAACACCCAACATCTCGAACAAGGTAAAAACAGGAAGCGATTGTTGTTGGATTCTGCTGGATGTTCCTTCCACAGTGTGCCCAGTTGGAAGGTCTGACGACGAGGATGATCGAATGATCCTGCTCACGGGCAGGTTCAGCCAGTCCATGCGTTGACTGACCTCCTTCAATTCATCATCCGAACCAAAAAACTGAACATTATAAGCGGGCGCCCCCCGGTCCTGACGATGATGGACACTGAGATGCCCATCCCCAAAAAGCCAGCCAACGATTTCTGTAATAGCTAACAACATGTCACCGGTAAGCGGCAGGAGGTTTTTGGCGATTTCTCCCGCGTTGTTCCAACAGCGTTTATCCGATGTGCGGGCTTGCACGCGATTCACAAACTCTTCAGCGTCCAACACCTTATCGGGTACCAATTGCCAGCATGGCATGTGTAGAGCCTCCGGCATGACCGCTAGAAAGTCGCCATAGGCAATCTCACGATTTGAGAATAACCCATGCGGGCGAACTACCCGATGGTCCGCTGTCAGGGTCACGGACAACCCTTGCATAGTGGTCAGCCGCCGTACAGGTTTGATCCCCGTTTGCCAGACATGTTTGACGCGGCGCCATCCCCAACCGCTGTTGACCAAATCCCCGGCCTGGATTTCGGAAATCGGCTTTCTTCCAAACGGGGTAATGATTTCCTGTGATGCGGGCAGACAGGATTGCCGCATCACAACAGTATTCAGTCCGTAGATACGATGATAATCCCGTACATATTGATCGCCCGTTCCTTTCGAGCATCCGTACGGCGAATGAAAATCCAACGGCTGGGTTTCAGGCGCGCCAAACTTCAAATCCTTGTAATGCCAGCGGGTGGCATCCTCCACCACTTCCACATCGTCCATGCCGCCGTATACTTTATTAGTGGATGCGTAAAGGAAGATCGGTTTTCTACCCGAAAGCCGCGCGGCCTCCAACACATTGAACGTGCCAAGCGCGTTGATCTCAAAATCGTCGCGCGGATTGGTGACAGACGTGGTGACAGCGACCTGACCTGCGAGGTGCACGATCACATCGGACCCTTTGCCTGCTTCAGCGATTCTATCGGCATCGCGCACATCCCCGACGATCATCTCGAAGGCATTCGCGCCGAATTCATTTTTCAACCATTCCAGGTTGCGCGGCGCTCCCGCACGAGACAGATTATCGAAGATTGTCACTTTCTCGCCGCGTTTCAACAAACGATGGACATAATTCGAGCCGATAAAACCCGCGCCGCCGGTAATGAGATAATTCTTTTTCATTCTTCTTTTTTCCTGAAATCCTTAATCTGCTGGTAAATTCCCGTCAAGGTCTGGCCTTCGCGCATCAGGCCGATGCCGCCGATCACGCCGCTGTTGAGGTAGTTGTAAAAACGCGCGGTCAACGCCGCCGCCAGCGCTGTGGACTGATCGCCGGTGAACAAGGTCAAGGCGCCGACCACTGCCCCTTCGAATGTGCCAACAGCCCCGGGCAAGGATGGAATCGCTCCTCCAAACGCCGCCGCGCCGAGGATGAAGAATCCCCAAATCCATTGCGCCTGCGGAAAGAACGCTTTCAACATCAGGTAATAATTGAGCAGGGCAATCGCCCAGTCGAGAGTCATCCAAAATAGAAAACGCAGGAACAGCCAGCCGTCTGTCAGCACGCCCATGCCGGTGAAAAACGATTCGAGAAATTCGCCGCCAAATTTTTGCAGGGACGGCCAGCGCGCGCTTAATTTATGGAAGACGCCCAGCGCCCATTGATTGTTGCGCGCCACGATGTACATCACCACCAGCCCGATCACCACTGCCACACCGACGATGATGCCGATGCGTTCCGAACCTTCCGCGCCGGTCACAAACGGCAGGGCTGCAAGCAGGAGCGCGGCGGAGAATGCCAGATCCACGGAGCGTTCGATGAAGATGGTCGGCAAAATCTCGCCGAACTGCAAACCCGATTTGCGGCTGAGCAAAAACGCGCGCCCGATCTCACCGAGGCGGAAAGGCAGGAAGTTGTTGAGCAGGTAGCCTTCCCCTTCGGCGAAAAGCACGTCCATGTATTTGGGCTTGTCGCGCAAGAGAGTCTGCCAGACTTTGGCGCGCCCGGCCATCCACACAAAGGACAGGGCCATGGCAATCGAAAGGATGAAGTAATTGGCGTTGCGGATCGCATCCAGCATCGCGCCAATGTCAACGAAGTACAGGATCGCCGCGATCAACGCAACGCTGATCAACGCGCCGGGAATCCATTTTCTTGAGTCTTTCATTTTTCACCACAAAGGGTCACAAAGGATCACGAAGGAAAAGGAATTAAACCTTTGTGTCCCTTCGTGTCCTTCGTGGTTAGGATTATTCTTCTTCCAACTTCAACACCGCCATGAACGCCTCCTGTGGAATCTCCACGTTGCCGACCATCTTGAGGCGCTTCTTGCCGCGTTTTTGTTTTTCGAGCAGTTTCTTCTTGCGGGTGATGTCGCCGCCGTAGCATTTGGCGAGAACGTCCTTGCGCGTGGCTTTGACATTGGCGCGGCTGATGACCCGTCCGCCGGAAGCGGCCTGCACGGCCACATCGTACAACTGGCGGGGAATCAAATCCTTGAGTTTGGTGATGAGCCGCTGGCCTTTGTGATACGCATCCTTTTCATGGACGATGGCCGCGAGCGCATCCACCGGCTCGCCGTTGACGAGGATTTCCAGTTTCTGCAATTTATCGGGACGGTATTCAAGGAACTGATAATCCAATGAAGCATAACCTTTGGTGCGCGATTTGAGATTGTCGAAGAAATCCACGATGATCTCGGAAAGCGGAATCTCGAAATCGAGTTGCACACGATGCGGCGCGGGATATTCCTGCTGTTTGAAGAGGCCGCGCCGTTTGGTCACCAGTTCCATGATGGGGCCGTAATATTCCGTCGGTGTGATGATCTCGATGTTCATCCACGGCTCGCGCACTTCCACAATCTTGCTGGGGTCAGGCAGTTCGGCGGGAGAATCCACTTTCACCACTTCGTTTTCGATGGTCAGCACTTCGTATTCCACCGAAGGCGCGGTGAACAACACATCCAGGTCGTATTCACGTTCGATGCGCTCCTGAATGATCTCCATGTGAAAGAGGCCGAGGAAGCCTGCGCGGAATCCAAACCCAAGCGCCTGCGAGGTTTCAGGCTGAAAACTCAATGAAGCATCGTTGAGTTGCAGTTTCTCCAGCGACTCACGCAACGTGGTGTAATCGTCCGCTTCAACGGGATAGATGCCCGCAAAAACCATCGGCTTGGGCGTGAAATATCCGGGCAAAGGTTCCGCCGCCGGAGCAGAAGCAACTGTCATCGTGTCACCGACGCGGCACTCATGCACGGTTTTGAATCCCGTCGCCACATATCCAACTTCGCCGGAGCCGAGGCTTTCCACGGGCTTCATGCCGGGCGTGAAGATTCCAATTTCAACGGGACGCAAGTCCAGTTGCGTGGAAAACATGCGAAGCACATCGGCGGATTTGATCTTGCCTTCGAAAACGCGGATGTATGCCACGACGCCCTTGTATGAGTCGTAATGCGCGTCAAAGATCAACGCGCGCAGGGGCGCATCGTCCACGTCCTTTGGGGGAGGCACGCGCTGGACAATCGCTTCGAGGACTTGATCCACGTTGATTCCTTCCTTTGCGGAGACTCGAAGAACCGATTCAGGCGGGACCCCAAGCAGGCTGCCCACATCTTCGGCCACTTCATCGGGACGGGCCGAGGGGAGGTCAATTTTATTGATAACAGGAACAATTGTCAGGTCGGCATCGAGCGCCTGATACAGATTCGCCAATGTCTGGGCCTCGATTCCCTGAGTCGCATCCACCACCAAAATCGCGCCTTCGCAGGCCTTCAACGCGCGGCTGACTTCGTAGCCAAAATCCACGTGGCCGGGTGTGTCAATCAGGTTGATCTCATATTTGTTTCCATCCTTCGCCGTGTAAAACATGCGCACCGCCGAGGCCTTGATGGTGACGCCTTTTTCGCGTTCGAGGTCCATCGAGTCGAGCGCCTGCTCGGTCATGTCGCGCTCGGAGATGGCGCCTGTTAATTGAAGCAGGCGGTCGGCGAGCGTGGATTTGCCATGGTCAACGTGAGCGATGATGCAGAAGTTACGAATGTGGTCGGTCATAAGCGGGGCAAAGTATACCCGATGATGGGTGGTAATTGGTGATTGGAAACTCCGATGTTGTAGCCCCAAAGAACGATACCTCTACTGCTGTTGATGGCGTACAATGAACGCAACCACAACAAGGGAATTTCGTATTCATGTATTGTGCGCGATTCGGCGCACAAAGGAGAAAAAATGTCTTTGCTGTCTTTTCTAATTGGCACAGGAGTTGTGCTGGGTGGAATTCTTGTCCTGATCCTGCTCTCCGGTATTCGGTTCATCCCCAACAATCGCATCGGTATCATCGAAAAGCGATTCAGCGGAAAAGGTTCCGTGAAGTCCGGCCTGATCGCCTTGAATGGGGAGGCGGGCTATCAGCCGCGGATCTTGCGCGGCGGTATTCACTACCTGATGCCCATTCAGTACGTTGTTCACACCATGCCGCTGGTGACCATTTCACAGGGCAAGATCGGCTATGTCTTTGCCCGTGACGGTCGTCAACTGGACCCGGCGCAGGTGCTGGCTTCCAATGCCACAGTAACCGATTTCCAGGACGTGGAAAGTTTCCTCAAGAACGGCGGGCAGCGCGGTCCGCAACGCCGTATTTTGCGCGAAGGCACGTATGCGTTCAACCTAGTGCAGTTCATCGTCATCACCGAGGAACGCATTTACACCCTGCCTCTCAGCAAAGAGGAAGGCGAAACCATCCGTAACATGGCGCAGGTGATCGCGGAGCGCGGCGGCTTCCGCCCGGTGGTCATCAAAGATACAGACGATACCATTGGCATCGTCACCGTGCATGACGGGCCATCGCTTGCGCAGGGTGAGATCATCGCCCCCGTTGTCGGTGATGATCCCAGCCAGGCTGAAACCTACCACAACAAGTTCCAGGATGCCGATAACTTCCTGCGCGCCGGCGGCCAGCGTGGACGCCAGTTGCAGGTGCTAGTCGAAGGCACGTATTACGTTAACCGTCTGTTCGGCACGGTGGAGATGATTCCCAAGACCGTGATCGAGGTAGGGAATGTCGGTGTGGTTGTATCCTACACCGGTGAGACCGGAGCCGACTTGTCGGGTAAGGAATATCGTCACGGCGAACTGGTCTCGAAGGGCAATCGCGGCGTGTGGAGCGAGCCGCTCCTGCCCGGCAAATATCCGTTCAACACGTATGCCGGCAAGGTGATCTCCGTCCCGACAACGAACATCATCCTCAAATGGATCCGCACCGAGACCGGCGCACATCGCTACGATGAAAACCTCACCGAGGTCTCGCTCATCACAAAAGATGCCTTCGAGCCGTCCCTGCCGCTTTCGGTCGTTGTCCATATTGATTACCAAAAAGCCCCGCTCGTCATCCAGCGTTTTGGCGACATCAAAAAACTGGTGGAGCAAACCCTCGACCCGATGGTCTCCGCCTACTTCAAGAACGTCGGCCAGACTCGCACCCTGATTCAACTCTTGCAGGATCGAAGTGCGATTCAGCAACAAGCCAGTTCCGAGATGAAGGAAAAGTTCGCTCATTACAACCTGGAGCTTGAGGAGGTCTTAATCGGCACACCCTCCTCCCCGGAAAATGACACACAGATCGAAACCATTCTCAATCAATTGCGCTCGCGGCAGGTGGCGGAAGAACAGGTGGAAACCTACTCGCGGCAGGAAAAAGCCGCCGTCAAGGAACGCGAACTGCGCGAGGCCCAATCCCGCGCCCAGATGCAGACCAAACTGACCGAGGCCGAGTTGAACATCAACATTCAAACCGACCAGGGTAAGGCAGAATATCAACGCTCCATTCAACAAGCGCAACAGATCCGCGCGCTGGCCGAAGCGGAGGCCGAAAGGATCGCCCGCGTGGGTATCGCGCAGGCACTCGCCACCGAGGAACAAGTCCGCGCGTATGGCGGGCCGCAATTTCAGGTGACTCAGCAGGTGCTGAACCGCTTTGCCGAAGCCATTCAGCAATCCGGCGTGGACGTGGTGCCTCGCGTGGTCGTCGGCGGAAGCAGTGGTCAAGGGAACACTTCCACATCCAGCAGTATCATGGAAGGCTTGCTCACCATGTTGCTCTCGGAACGCTTCGGTGCCATGGCAAGGGAATCACAGTCGCCTCGCTCCGCAGAAGCAGATGCCCTGCGTGAAATGATCCGCAAGGATATGGAGAAGAAGAAGTAGGTAAAGTAGACAAGTAGACAAGTAAACAGGTAAACAGGTAAACAGGTAAACAAGCAGACAAACGCTCCCCCGTGAAAAAGGTTTTCGCGGGGGAGTTTTTGTTTTCCCCGAAACCACTCACCCGCAAGTACTGTTTTTGGCAAACCGACTTGAAAGTCCGCATCAAACGCGGATAATTAATGTTACAGCAAGCAGACAATTCATTTTCAAGGAGGAAAAAAATGAAACGCCGCGTCCTGCTCACAGGACTTGTCTCGATGCTATTGGCGGCCTGTGTCGTCGCAACTCCCCCACCTACAGTGACGATCACACCGGTGATCGTTCTCAGCGACACGCCCACGCCAATCTCCACGCCCACCGCCACCCCGGTCATTGTCACATTGACCATGACAAAATCCCTTGTCAATTGCCGGTTTGGGCCTGGAATTGTGTATGAATTAATCAATGAACTCAATGAGAGTGAATCCGCGCGCGTCGTGGGCAGGAGCGAGGCCTCCGACTGGTGGTACATCCGCGACCCCGGCAACCCGGACGGGCTTTGCTGGGTCTCTGCCGATGTGACCGAAACACAGGGCGCCGTGGAAGAACTGCCAGTGGTGCAGCCTCCCTTCGTCACTGTGACAGATGTCAGTTTGCGCGCCGAACCGACTCGCATCGTCGTGAACTGCGATCAATTTCCGCAGACCGTTTTTCTCGAAGCGCAAGTGACAACCAACGGCCCGGCCTTCGTCACATGGAGGTGGGAGGCCAGCACCGGCGCATTTTCCAACGAAACGACTCTCGTTTTCAAAGAGGCGGGCGCGCAACTCATCAACGATTATTATCAATTTGCCGAGCCAAACGAGTACTGGATCAAACTGCACATTCTCGGCCCAAACGAATGGGTGGAACAGGTCAACATCCCCGTGAATTGTACGCCGTAGATAAAAACCCCTCTCCCAATGGGACATCGTGCCCGCAGGGTAGAGGGGAATGGTTTAATGCTCGAAGATCACCGATTTATACCCAAGCGCTGTAAAGAACTTGAGAAGATACGCCTCGGCATTTGCCTGCCCCTGAGTAAGGATGCCATCCTCCAATGCCGCCTTGCGGATTTCATCCTCCGCAGATTGGCGGGCAATCGTTTCAAGGTCTATGCTGCCTTTGGTTAGCACGCCCGTCTCGCGGTCATACACGTAGGACTTGTCGTTATCGAGCGTGGCGATAAAAATTTCAGTGGGAGGCAGTTTCACATACAACACCTGTCCATCAAAACGCATATTGGCCGGCTGGAGTTTTTCCATATCAATGCCCGCGATCACGATCCCGTGCGCCACAAACAGCAGTTTATCTCCATAGAGAAATCCGAACGTTCCCTGCCCCACCTCGGCGGTGATGACTTTTTCGACAGTGTATTGAATCGTCTCCAGCCGCGCCAGCGCGCGAATCTCGTTGATGTATGTCACCGGGTCGGGGATGATCGTGGGCGTGGGATGCATCATCTGTGATACCTGGGTTTGCAAAGCCTGGTTCGCCTGGTTCACCTGCTGGAACGGCGCCGTGGCCGCATCCGCCGCGGCCTGCGCGCTCTGGCGCACGGTTTGTACGATAAAATAGACCCCGGCGGCCAGCACGATTAAAATAAGGATGGACATGATGGTGTTGAAGGTGTTTTTCATGGTTGTCCTTTCTAAACTTGTCTTATTATAGCAACATCATTTGATTATGCGTGTACAATTTTGCAAAATGAAAAGACTTCTCCTCCTGCTCTCCCTTGTGACGATTGGATGTGTATCTCCCATTCAATTGACATTGGGAAACCCCACCCCGACCGCTGTTGCGACTCCTGCGCCGATTCTCCCAACGACAACGCCTCAAGCCACGCCCGAGCCTGGTACTGAAAAAAATCCATTGATCCTCGCTTTGGGCGTCTCCGCCCACCCCGATACCCAGATGCTCGACGCCGGCGAAGTCATCGCGGCCTTCATCGAATCGCACACGGGTTATCGGCTCGTCACCGTTGCGCCCTCCACCGAAAATGACCTCGTCAAAGCCCTCGACATGGGCAACGCTCACATCGCCGCGCTTTCGCCGTTTGGCTACCTGCTCGCCCGCGAAAACGATTCGGTCACAGCCATCATGGCAGGCGCGCGCGATGGTCAAGTGTTTTACGGCGCGCAATTCATCGCCAACCGCGAAAGCAACTTCACTTCCTTCTACGATGCCGAACGAAAAGAAAACACCGCCGATGCCGCCGAAGCGCTGAAACAATTCGATGGAAAAAAACCATGCTGGAGCGACAGCGCATCACCGTCGGGGTATGTGGTGCCTCTCGGATTGCTGAATCAGGCCCAGGTCACGACAAGAAGCGGGGCCTTCATCGAGAGTCAACCCAGTGTGGTGCGCGCCGTCTACGCCGCCGACATCTGCGACTTCGGCGCAACCTTCATTGATGCGCGCGATTTGCCGGCGCTCGAAAACGATTACGCCGATGTGATGGACCGGGTCGTCGTCATCTGGCATGTGCCGCCGGTGATTCCATACGAAGTCATCGCGATGTCGAATTCATTGCCGCTCGAAATGCGCCGCGTCATCCGGCGCGCGTTCGTTGACTTGATGCTCACGCCCGAAGGCAAATCGGCGATGCAAACCGTGTACGGCATTGATGAATTGCAGATCGCCGAGGATGCGTTTTACGACGACTTTGCATCGTACGTGAAGGCATCGGGATTGGATCTATCGGGATTGATCGAATAGTTTTGAAAAACAACAGGGTATAATGAATGTGTTGATTCTGCAAGCCAATCACTCATTTCATAATCAAAGAAAGGATTTTTCGCCATGAGTTTCTTCACCACCATTCTCCAGAAACTTGGCCTTGCCAAGGAGGAACAACCCGCGGCAACACCCGCTCAAACACCGGCACCCGCCGCAAAACCCGCCGCTCCTGCGGCGAAACCGACTGTTGCATCCGTTGCGACCCCCAAACCAGCCGGTACCGCAAGCATGGGCATCAGGGAGGAAAACGACTTGAGCCGCCATACACCGGCCGCTCCGAAGGCCATCTCGGAAGTGGACGTGGTCAAAAAACTGGAGCAGATGGCCAAAGGCTCCGGCCTCGATTGGAAAGTTTCCATCGTGGACATGCTCAAAATCCTCGGCATCGACTCGAGCAAGGATGCGCGCATCGAACTGGCAAAGGAACTTGGCTGCCCCGCCGATCTCATCGGCGGCGACT
The DNA here is from genome assembly GCA_037440205.1 of Chloroflexota bacterium. GTDB lineage: Bacteria > Chloroflexota > Anaerolineae > Anaerolineales > Villigracilaceae > Villigracilis. Next base: position 34 of record JBBIUO010000081.1, on the reverse strand, counting down.
ATTCCAAGATGAACGTCTGGCTGCACAAGGAAGT
>JBBIUO010000080.1:0-13016 GCA_037440205.1 Chloroflexota bacterium | reverse complement strand
CAGCACACCAGCCTTTGGAGCTGTGGATCTTGGTTCGAATCCAGGTGCCCCAGCCACACATCCCGCTCAGGCGGGGCTTCTTTTCTAAAATAGGATTTGTCGCGGAGCAGCGTTGCCGCACAAATCCTATTTTTGTAAATTTGGTTCTACCGTTTTTAACGGGAATCTTTTTCTCAACCACAAAGGAGACAAAGGGTCACGAAGGGAAAAAGCCTAAATGCATCCTTTGTGCGCCTTTGTGACCCTTCGTGGTAAGGGTTTTCCCGCCAGGAACGGAAGAGCCGTAAATTTTTTATCGAGGTGTCATCATGAAAGTAACAGCCATCCTGCTCGCCGCCGGGCAGGGAACGCGCATGAAATCAAATTTACCCAAGGTTTTGCATCCCGTTGCCGGAAAGCCGTTGATCTGGCACGCGCTGGAAGCCATCCGCAAATCCACAACCGAAAAACCTGTGGTGGTGCTCGGTCACGGCGCAGACGAAGTGACAAAATATCTCGGCGATTCCGCGCAGGTGGTTTTACAGGAACCGCAGCTCGGCACAGGTCATGCCGCAATGCAGGCGGAATCCACCTTGAAGGGAAAGACCGATCTGGTTGTCGTCTGCTACGGTGATATGCCGCTGTTGCAGGGTGAGACGTTGCAGGAACTTGTCGAAACGCAGAAGAAAAACAAAGGGCCGATCTCCATGCTGACCGTCCACGCGGAGGATCCGCGCGGATTTGGCAGAATCATCCGCAAGGAGGATGGAACGGTGGATGCCATCGTGGAGGAAGTTGTCGCTACGGCCGAGCAACTCAAAGTCAAGGAATTGAACGTGGGCGGTTATTGCTTCGATGCAAACTGGTTGTGGAACGCTCTGCATCGCATCCCCCAAAATCCCAAAAAGGGCGAGTATTATCTGACCGATACGATTGAATTGGCATCGAAGGATAATTTGCCGGTTCAAGCCACCGTGATGGAGGATGAAGAGGAGACCATCGGCATCAACACCCGCATTCATCTTGCGGATGCGGAAGCCGCCATGCGACGACGAATCAATCAACAGCACATGTTGAACGGCGTGACGATGACTGATCCCGCTTCCACGTACATTGAAGCCGGCGTGATCATCGGCAGGGATACCGTCATCATGCCGAACACGTACATTCACGGAAAGACCGAAATTGGCGAAGACAATGTGATCGGGCCGAACACCATCATCCGCGATTCGAAGATCGGAAATCACTGCAAGGTGCTTGCCTCTGTGGTGGAAGGCGCGTTACTGGATGATGATGTGGATATGGGCCCGTTCGCCCGGTTGCGCAAAGGCGCTCATTTGGGAAATCACGTTCACATGGGCAATTTCGGCGAGGTGAAAGATTCGCATTTGCATGAAGGCGTGAAGATGGGTCATTTCTCTTACATCGGTAACGCGCAGATCGGCGCAAATACGAACATCGGCGCGGGGACGATCACCTGCAATTACGACGGCGAGAAGAAACATCCCACAGAGATCGGCGAGGATGTCTTCATCGGTTCGGATACCATGCTGGTCGCCCCGCTGAAGATCGGCGCAGGCGCGCGAACAGGCGCTGGCGCGGTGGTGACGAAGAACGTGGCGGAGGATACGCTGGTGGTGGGGATGCCGGCGCGGGCAATCAAGAAGCTGGAACGAAAGGCGAAGAAGTAAACAAGCAGACAGGTGAACAAAAGATGAACCTAACCAATGAAGAACGACAGGCGTTGATTAACCTTGCTGTTGAAGCGCGCAAGCGCGCGTACGCGCCGTATTCGAAATATCCCGTCGGCGCGGCGTTGCGGACAAAATCCGGCCGCCTGTATACCGGTGTAAACATCGAAAATGCCGCGTATCCGCAGACCATGTGCGCCGAGCGCGTGGCGATCTTCAAGGCGGTCTCAGACGGCGAGATGGAATTCGACGCGATTGTGGTGGTGACAAACAACGGCGGCTCCCCCTGCGGCGGATGCAGGCAGGTGATGGCAGAGTTTGGACTAGACACGGTCGTTTTGCTGGCAGATGGAAATGGAAACCTGCAAAAGGAATTGACAGTAGCCGAGTTATTGCCTGAGGCGTTCACGCCGGAGCATTTGCAGTGAATGGCGAGTACAGGTAGATAGGTACACACGTAGACAAGTAGACACGTAGACAAGTAAACAGGTGGGCACATGTGTACTTGTGTACTTGTTTACTTATGTACTTGTCTACATGTACACTTCCCCCCATGACCGATTTCCGTTCCTTTCGCGTTTCTGCTGTCGTCGTCCGCCATACGGATTGGGGCGAGGCGGATCGTTTGCTCACGTTGTACACGCGCGAGCAGGGGATGGTGCGGGCCTTGGCGAAGGGCGCGCGGAAGATCACTTCGCGCAAGGCGGGACATTTACAGCCGTTCACACACGTCACTTTACAACTGGCAAAGGGACGCGACCTGCCGATCGTCACACAGGCGGAAACGGTCAATGCCTTTTTGCCCCTGCACGACGATCTGATAAAAACCGGGTATGCGGCTTATATCGTCGAGTTGTTGTATCGTTTTTCCTATGAAGGGGAGGGTGGGAATCCGTCGCTCTTTCGATTGCTGGTGGATACGCTGGGACGAATCGAGCAGGAGCGGGATGCGTGGCTGCCGGTCCGCTACTATGAAATGAGACTGCTGGATGTTGCCGGGTTCCGTCCGCAGTTGTTCGAGTGCGCGAACTGCGGACGTGAGATCTTGCCGGAAGATCAATACTTCTCGTTCGTGACCGGCGGCGTGATTTGTCCGCAATGCGGGCAGGGATTGCCCAACCTGGCGAAGATCTCCATGGAGACGCTCAAGTATCTGCGTCACTTCCAAAGATCGGGCTACAGAGATGCCTCTCGCGCGCGGCCCAGTTCCGAGGTCAGGAAGGAAGCGGAAACGTTGATGCAGGGATATTTCACGTATTTGCTGGAGCGGGAGTTGAATACGCCGGGCTTCATCAAGCGGGTCAAGTCATGAAGAAAATCGTTTTTGCGAAGATGGATTCCCAGCACAAGTCGCATACGCTCACGGCGTCGTTGAACATGGATATGGATCTGGTGTTCGACAATGGGGAGTTTTGCGACGATGGCAGCCGCGTGGTGGACGATACGTTGACGGTGAATGCAAAATACAAACGCCGCCTGTTGCAGTTTCTCTGCCATGCTTTTGCAGGGATCAGCGACACGCGCGGCGAGGCGGAGGATGAGCGCCTGTTTTCCATGCTGGAACGCATGGCGCACAGCGGCCATTGGCGGTCGCTGGATGAGGTTGAGACCTGGCTGATGGATCGGGGGATTCCGTTCACCAAACAGAGGCGGGATGGCGGATAAATAGATGGCCGTGCGGCCATCTATTTTTTCATATCCTGCTTTTTCTTTTTCGTCTTTTGAATAAACGACTCGGTGAGTTTCTGCGTGTTGATGGGTTGTGAGGCTGAGACGCTGTCGGATGCGTAACCCAGCCGCCGCAGGGTCATGCGGCGCACCCAGCTGAGGATGGCTTTCGCGGAGAATTCCTCGTGATAGGGAATGGGAACGGTGGTATTTTGATCGAGCGCCTTGCGGAGGTCCTGTGCGGTTTCGCCAGGGAATTCGGTGCGGCCCGCGCCGATGGCCCAGTAGATGTGCGCGTCGCTGGAGGCGATCTTTGCAAGCGGCAGGTAAATGGAAAGTTTTTGCGCCACGGTGTCGAAGGATTGCGTGCCCATGTTGTGCGTCTCCATCCCTTTGATCACGCTCTTTGCGCGCGGATTGGTGAGCGCGCTGACAACGGTCTCCATGGAAAGACTGCCGGGCAGGTTGTTGAACGGATGCGGGGCAATGGCAACGCCGCCCAGTTTGCCGATGTGGATCAACGTATCAATCAGCGGCATACCGGAAGGCGGGAGGGTTTCCACAAAAAGCGCAACGAGATGACCGTCCTTTGTGGTGACTTCGGCGGCGGGAATGGCTTCGATCCCGTATTTGGGGGCAAGGTCGCGGGCTTCGAGCGAGCCGCGGATTTCATCGTGATCGGTGACAGCGATCACATCCAGGCCGACGTCCGCGGCTTGTTTGAGAATGGCACGCACGGTGGTGGTGGCGTCATGTGAATAGATGCTGTGGATGTGGAGGTCTGCAGTGCCCATGGTGTTTATCTTTCTCTAAAATTCAGACCCTGAAGGTTTTCTGGAAACCTTCAGGGTCTCCACTTTCCAAAAAGATTATACGTGAAAAGCGTTGAAACGAACAATGGCGAATGTTATTTCAAACACGAAAGAATTTATCCTTCAAATTGATGATCGGTCTTTCGAGCAGGTAAAAACTCAACGTGGCGATCAACAGCGTCGCGCCCATGGCGGCGATGAACATTTGCGGCGAGCGCACGGAATAGGGAAAGTCGTATTCACGGAAAATCGCCACCGCCAGCGCGATGATGCCATAGTGATATACGTACAATCCGTAGGAGATTTTTCCCAGATATCGCAGGGGCGCGCTTTCCAGAACACGGGTAAGAAAACTCGTATGCACCACGCAATAGATCAATACCGCGAAGAGATAATTCAACACGGTGTACCCCCACACCTCCTTGTAAAGCCCGGTCATCGGAAGATCGTAACCGAGCGACAGAATCGAAACGGTTTCCTTCGAAAGAAAATCCGTCAGCAAGCCGAGCGCTGGCACGGTCACTGCAAGGAGGAACAACTGCAAACGCGGACGTGGAATTTCAAAACGGGAAATGTATGCGCCGAACGCAAACGCATCGAGATGCGAAAATGGCAGAACATTCACAGCCTGCTGTGGATCGTTCGATAAAAATGGAAGCATCTGCCCGCGATAGATCAGCGTGATCGCCAGCCGAAAAATAAATCCAAGCCCGATGGCGGAGAAACACAACTGCTTGAATTTTCCGCGCGGCACGAGAAAGATAAGCATGGGCCATACCAGATAAAACTGCTCTTCCACCGAAAGCGACCAGAGATGCGTGAAGAATCGGCTCCGCTCGAAGAACGCGCTCGCGTGGAAAAAATCGAACATGTACAACGCGGCCACCCAAATCTGCTTGATGTACCCCTCTCCAAGCTCCGCGTTCAACGATCTCAAACCGAGCGACGGCAACAACAGAATCAACGCGGCAAGCAGAAGCAGGTAAAAATAATACAGTGGAAAGATGCGCAGAAATCTCCGCCCGTAAAATTTGACGAAGAACTCGCGGCGCGGCAATCGCTCCTTCATCCGCAGCAAAATATCGGTGATCAAAAAACCCGACAGCACAAAAAACAACTGCACGCCCATCCAGCCGAAGGGCAGGTTGCGCGTGTGAAAAAAGAAAACGATCAAAAAGGCAACCGCCCGCAAACCGTCCAATCCCGCGATCATCTAATTCGTTTGCTCCAATTCAAAACAAAAATCCACGCGGCGGCGATGACGATGGGTTTTGCAATTCTCCACAGCAGGATTTGGAACCACTTCCATTTGATGGGATAAATGACATTCGCGATGACCCAGCGCATGAACAGCGTTTGACCCAGCCCGCTTCGCGCAAGCCGACGCCTGTATCCGCGAAATGAAAATTCATTGCGCCGAAACGACTCGCTGACCTCGCGCGCAGCAATCGCGCCGTATCCCAGCGCCATGCTGATCCCCTCGCCAAAGACCGGGTCTGCGCCTGCGGCATCGCCCACCAACACCACACGCGGCGCCGAGATTTGATTCTGCGGGTCATACCAGCGGATGGGATGCCCCTTGATCTCGTACTCGTTCAGGTCGAATCCGTGACGCGCCATTTCCTCCGCGAGAGGCTTTTTCAACGCCGGGCGTGTTCCATCCGCAAGCAGGTTCGTATCGTAGATTCCCCAGCACCTCATCGCCTCGCCATTGACCTGCGTGGGAAAATCCCAAACATAGCCGGCGATGTTATCCGGCACGGGAAAGAAATCGAAAAATGCGACCCCCACCCTTCCCTCCCCCAATTTCTCCGAATTTGGGAGAGGTAGGGAGGGGGTCAAAACCTCCAGCACGCGCGCGGTGGAGACCGGTTCGTTGGGCAAAATGCAGCGGCGCGTCACGCCGTTCGAGCCATCTGCACCGACGACAACCTGTGCGAAAAAATCTCCCTGATCGGTTTCAACGGTTACGCCGTCGTTCGTGGGAGTCACATTTTTCACGGAGACTCCTTCCCGGATTTCGATTCCCGCCTCGCGGGTTTTCTCCGCAAGCCAGGAATCGAATTCATCGCGGCGGATGATTCGCAAGGTGTGTCGTTTCGGCACGCGGACGTTCAGTCCCCGCCCCATGAAATCGAAATGCGCGCTTTCGGCATCCACGTGAGGCACTTCGCGCACGTCGAGGCCGAGACGTTCGAGGATGTTTTCCGCGTCAATGACGAGGCCGCCGGCGCACAACTTGAAGCGCGGATAATGCTCCTTTTCCAGGATCAGGACTCGGTGAGTCAGATGCGGAGCGATCCGTTTGAGATGCAGGGCGGTGGAGAGTCCGCTTGGGCCGCCGCCGAGGATCAGGATATCGTGCATTCGGCAATTTTCCCACAAATCCATGCCGAAAGGGATATATAATCAGTAGAACGAAAGCGTAGTAACGACTTCAGTCGTTCGGGCAAAAAGCGACTGAAGTCGCTACTACGAGCAATTTTTCGTGAGGTACTGATAATCGGAGAAAACATGATTGGGAAGAGGCCATGGATCGAATCGGAACCGCTGTTAAATCGTTGATAAAGAGGATCATTTTGCTTTTGCCGAACGGGGAGAAGATTCTGGCAAGGTTGATCGAGTGGAGGAGAGGCACTCGTCCCGTTGTTCAGGAAGCGCGGATCGAGGAACAACCGCCGGTGAATGAGCCTATGGTCAATCCGAAGAGTGTGTTTACCGATTATTATCGCAATAATTTTTGGGGAAACAGGGAAAGTGTTTCCGGCGCGGGCTCGACGATGGAGTACACCGAAAACATTCGCAGAGAACTTCCGCTGTTGATGGAGCGGTTCCACGTACGAAAATTTTTGGATGCCCCGTGCGGCGACTATAACTGGTTTCAGGCAGTGAAGCGGCCGGATGGATTGGAATATATCGGCGGGGATATTGTGGAAGAATTAATCAGGCAAAACCAGGTCAAGTATGGAGACGACCGCACAAGTTTTATTTCCCTCGATGTCATCAACGATGCCCTGCCCGCGGCGGATCTGTGGATGTGCCGCGACTGCCTGTTCCATTTTTCATACGAGGATATTTTCAAGACGCTGGCAAACTTTTTGCGAAGCGACATCCATTATCTTTTCACGTCCATTCATACGGATTGCACGGCGAATGCCGATATCCTCACTGGCGGCGCGCGCCAGTTGAATTTGGAACTGCCGCCGTTCAATTTGTGCAAGGCGGTCTTGTACATTGACGATTGGATTCCCGGATTTACCGTGAGGCGCATGGGCGTATGGTCAAGGGACATGGTGGCGGAGAGTCTTGAATCGAATGTTGAAATTCGTAAAATGACAATTTGAAACAGCACGACGATTCGACGGGAAGGGTGAGAACATGCCAGATCTAATTGGTAAATCACTTGGCCGTTATCACATCCTCGAACAACTGGGCGAAGGCGGGATGGCGATTGTCTACAAAGCCTGCAACACCCGCCTCGAAACGGATGTCGCCATCAAAGTCATTCGGATGGATAACATTCTTCCAAATATTCTGGAACATGCCCTCAAGCGCTTCGAACGGGAAGGGAAACTGCTGGCGCGCTTGATCCGTTGCGACGCGGATGCAGCGCCATAATCCAAATTTCAGAAATGCTCGAGATGGAGACCATGGGTGGAGGGCGCGGGGAAGAATGGAAAAATGTAATTCATCTGTTAATTTGGATACTGCGTTTCATGCTAAGATTAATTCTGAAGCCATGCCCTGGTTTCGCGCCGCATCCAAATCCATCTGACGCGGGTGTGGGGACGTACTCTCCCGCCCGATTACCTTCCAGGTGAACCATGAACATATTTCGTCCCTCCGGTGCGTTTCGCATCGCGGCCTTGTATGCAGTTGCCGCTGGTTTGTGGATTTTGTTTTCGGACAGGTTGCTATTCCTTCTTGCGCCGGATCAAGAGGTAATCAGCGCGCTTTCGCTGTACAAAGGCTGGGCGTTCGTGGCAGTGACCAGTTACCTGCTGTATTGGGAGCGAAGCAGGTCGGATAAAAAACTGCGCGAGAGCGAGGAGCGTTATCGAAACCTCTTCGACGTAATGGACGAGGGCATGGCGATCAATGAAGCGGTGTTCGATGAAAACGGGGATGTGGTTGACTATCGCATTTTGAGCGTAAATCCCGGTTTCGAAAAACATTCCCCCTATAAAATGGACGAGGCCATTGGAAGACTGGCGACAGACCTGTATCAAATGGACGCCGAATATATCCGCAGGTGGTGGAAAGATCACATCCAGTTCCAGGAGGCGGCCCATACGGAAATGTTCCATGAACCGAGCGGGCGCTGGTTCGATATCACAACGACCCCGCCCAAAGAGAAGCAGTTTGCCACCATTTTTACCAACATCACCGAGCGCAAACTGGCGGAGGAAAAACTGCGCGAGAGCGAGGAGAAATACCGCACCCTGGTGGAGGGACTCGATAACATTATCACCATTGTGGACTCTGAGGGTGTGCACCGCTTCATGAATCGCGCGGCGGCGGCGGCGCTGGGGGGGACGCCGGAATCGCTGGCAAACAAACGGATGGATGAGCTCTTTCCGCCCGAGGTGGCCGAACATCAACTGGCAAACATCCGCCAGGTGATTGACAGCGGCAACGTTGCGGTTATTGATTCGCGAAGCATTGTAAAAGGCGATCCCCGCTGGTACCGTACCAGCATTCATCCCATTCGCGATGCCGATGGCAGGGTGGCATCTGCGCTGGTCAACGCGCTGGATATCACCAAACGCAAGCAGGCGGAGGAGGCCTTGCAGAAAAGCGAAGCCAGCCTGAACCGCGCCCAAGCCGTGGCCCATGTTGGGAGCTGGAATTTGGACATTTCGCAAGACGCGCTTGTCTGGTCCGCGGAAACCCATCGTATTTTTGATGTTCCAATTGGAACGCAACTCACCTATGAAGCCTTTCTCTCCCACGTTCACCCCGACGATGTGGAATCGGTGAATCGGGCATGGATGAGCGCCTTGCAGGGCGCGCCTTACGATATAGAGCACCGCATTCTCGCCGGAGGACAAACCAAATGGGTGCGCGAACGGGCCGAGTTGGAAATGGGCGCGGATGGGCAGGCCCTGTGCGGCATTGGAACCGTTCAGGATATCACCGAACGCAAACAGGCGGAGGAGAGGCTGAAGAGCCGCGTCAACGAGTTGAATGCAATTTATCAGGCTTCACAACGTCTTCAAAAACTTCTCCCGCCGGACGCACTGGCGGCGGAAATCGTTCAAGTGCTGGAGAAGACCCTCTCCTACGAACATGGCGCCGTGTTGTTAATTGATGAAGCCTCCCAAAATCTGATCCCCTTCGCCATTGTGGGAACCGACGGCACGAAAGACAGCGTCAAAAAGGACAGGGACTATATCCTGTCGCGCCAGCCGCGTGTCGGCAGGGGGATCACGGGGTGGGTTGCCGAACACGGGGAAAGCGTGTGCCTTGGGGATGTGCGGGAGGACGGGCGGTATTTCAGCGTACGAAAAGACATTCTGTCCGAGTTGTGTGTTCCCCTGCGCACGGGTGATAAAATCATTGGCGTCATCAACATTGAAGCGACCCGGGCAGATGCCTACAGCGATTACGATCAACGCGTGCTGGAAACGATTGCGGCGCAGATTGCCATTGCCATTCAAAATGCGGACCTGCTCGAAGAGACCCGCAAATTGAACGCCGAACTCGAACAGCGCGTCGTCGCGCGGACCTCGCAGCTGGTTGCCGCGAACAAGGAACTCGAAGCCTTTACCTATTCCGTCTCCCATGACCTGCGTGCGCCCCTGCGCGCCATTGACGGGTACACGCGCATCCTGGTGGAGGATTACGAATCCGTGCTGGATGCCGAAGGCAGGCGCACGTGCAATGTGATACGCGGCGAGGCCCGGCGCATGGGACGGCTGATTGACGACCTGCTCAATCTCTCGCGCCTCAACCGCGCCGAGATCCAATTCATTCCGATAGACATGGCCGCCATGGCGCGCTCGGTGTTCGAGGATTTGATGAGGAACGAGAACCGTGAACGAAACGAATTCACGGTTGGAGAGATGCCGTCCATCATGGGCGATCCGTCGTTGATGCGTCAGGTGTGGATCAACCTCCTGAATAACGCAATCAAATTCACGTCGAAGAAGGACCGGGCAGTCATCGAAACGGGATGCCGCCAAAGCGAAGGCGAATCCATTTTCTTTGTGCGCGACAACGGCGCGGGATTCGACATGCAGTATCAGAATAAATTGTTCGGGGTTTTTCAGCGCCTGCACAGCGAAAGCGAATACGAAGGTACGGGCGTGGGGCTGGCCATCGTCCAGCGTGTGATTCACCGGCATGGCGGGCGCGCCTGGGCCGAGGGAAGGATCGGCGAAGGCGCCACGTTCTATTTTGCCCTGCCGCGCGTGGAGCAGGGTTGACCCCGGGCTTTCCCGCCCGGACGAAGGAGACTGGAGATGGAAAAATGATTGACCCCATCCGAATCCTGATCGTGGAAGATTCAGAAGCCGATGCCGGGCTGGCGGAGCGCGCCATTCGCAAAATTCTGGAGGCGTGCCGTTTTAAAAGGGTGGAAACGCGCGAGGCCTTCATGGATGCGCTGGAATCCTACCAGCCCGATTTGATCGTTTCGGATTATTCGATGCCTCACTTCGATGGGATGCAGGCACTAAAACTGGCACAGTCACGCGCGCCGTTGACGCCGGTGATCATTTGGACCGGCTCGATCAACGAGGATACCGCCGTCGAGTGCATGAAAGCCGGGGCAAGCAATTATGTTTTAAAGGATAACATCAAACGCCTCGGCCCGGCCATCCTCCATGCCATGGAGGAAAAAAGAGTGCTGGTGGAGCGCGAACACACCGGGGAAAAATTGCGCGAGAGCGAGGAACGCCTGCGCCAGGCCCTCTCTGCCGCCGGCATGGGAACCTGGGATTTCGACACGGTGGAAAACCGCTTCCATTGGAATGAACGGACTTATCAATTGTTCGGCGTTACACAAGAGGGATTCGACCGCACTTACCGATCCTTCCTGCGGCTCATCCATCCCCAGGACCGGCGCATCATCCAAAAAAAATTGCGATCTGCGCTGATGCTCGATGCCAGCCATCGCGCCGAAGCCCGTGTGACGCTGGCGGATGGAGCCATCCGCTGGCTGTCCATCAATGGGCAGGCGTACCGCAATGAAAAAAACGGGATGATGCAAATGCGCGGCGTTGTCTTCGACATTACCGAGCGCAAGCAGACAGAGGAGCAACTCCGCAAACTTTCGCGGGCGGTGGAGCAAAGCCCGGCGGCGGTTGTCATCACCGATCTGCAAGGCACCATTGAATATGTAAATCCCAGGTTTTCACAGACCAGCGGCTACTCCGCCGAGGAGGCCATTGGGCTGAACCAGCGCATCCTGAAATCAGGGCACACTCCCCCGGAGGAATATAAAACAATGTGGGAAACGATCACCTCCGGCAAAGTATGGCATGGCGAGTTCCTGAACATGAGGAAGGATGGCGGAGAATATTGGGAGTACACCACCATCGCGCCGGTTTTCGACGACAACGGGAAGATCACCAATTTTCTGGGGGTGAAGGAGGATATCACCGAACGCAAACACGCGGAACTGCTGTTCCGTGAAAGCGAAAAACGCTACCGCACCACCCTCAACACCATGATGGAGGGATGCCAGATCATCGATTACGACTGGCGTTACGTTTACATCAACGAGGCCGCCGCCCGCCAGGGACGGAACAAACCGGAAGACTATTTGATGCACACCATGATGGAAATGTATCCGGGCATCGAAAACACCCGGTTATTCTCCGTGCTCGAACACTGCATGAAGGAACGTGTCACAGAGCGAATGGAGAACCAGTTCACCTATCCCGATGGGACAACCGGCTGGTTCGAACTTGGAATCCAACCGGTGCCGGAAGGGCTTTTCATCCTGTCCCTGGACATCACAGAGAGAAAAAAGGCCGAGGAGGCGCTCCGCAAGAGTGAGGAGCAATACCGCCTGTTATTCGAAAATGCCCCGATTGGAATCCTTTCGGCAACAACCGGGGGAACGATCATCGAGGTCAATCCGGCGGCCCTGCAAATTCTCGGCTCCCCATCGGCGGAGGCCACGAAGTCCATCAACATCCTGCAATTCCCGCCCCTGATCGCCGCCGGAATTTCAAGGGACCTTCAGCACTGCATCGAAAGCCGCCGCGCTGTCATCAACGAATGTCCCTACACCACCAAATGGGGAAAGACCGTTTACATCTATTACCACATGACACCCGTCATCAACCCAAAGGAACAGACCGGGATCGTACAGATCCTGCTGGAGGATATCACCGAGCGCAAGGCCATGATCGAAGCCCTGCGCCAGGCCGAGGAAAAATATCACAGCATCTTCGAAAACGCGCTGGAGGGCATCTTCCAAAGCCTGCCGGAGGGAAGGTTCATCACCGTCAACCCCGCCTTCGCGCGCATGCTCGGATACGAATCGCCGGACGAACTGATCGAAACGGTCACCGACATCGCCACCCAGACCTATGTCGAGTCGCCGCGCCGCGCCGAATTCATGCAAATCATGGAGGAACAGGGAAGCGTTACCGGGTTCGAGTTCCAGATGAAATGCAGGGATGGAACCACCATTTGGGTTGCAGAAAGCGCCCGCGCGGTGCGCGACGAGAACGGCAAACTCCTTTACTACGAAGGCGCCACGGAAGATATCACCAAACGCAAGCAGGCCGAACAGGAACTACGCCAGAGCGAGGAACGCTTCCTTCAACTTGCAAATAACATCGAGGAAGTATTCTGGATCACGGATACCGAAAGCGGCAGGGAAATCTACATCAGCCCGGCAGTGGAAAAA
>JBBIUO010000079.1:0-13055 GCA_037440205.1 Chloroflexota bacterium | reverse complement strand
GTTTACATCGTGGATCGAACCATCCTCGTGGAACCGACCGCTGTGGAAGTGATGGCGTCTGCCGGCAGTCCCACCGTCACGCTGATCTCGTGCTACCCATATCTTGTTGATAAACAGCGCATTGTCGTCTTTGCGCGATACCAAAATTAGGAGAAATAAAAATGAAAGCAAAAAACAAACGTCCAACCGCCCGTTTTGGAACCCCTGTAACTTCGGCAGAGTTCAACCCCGATTACACACAGGTCAAGAAAGACCTCGCGCGGATCGGCCTGTTGGCGGGGACGTTCTTCGTCCTGCTCATCGCACTTTCCTTCATCATAAAATAGTTGTCACGCAGCGGACGTTTTAGAGAACGTCCGCTTTTTTGTTCGATCCCGCACCCGCCATGACCTACGATATCCTGCTCGAAAAATTGACCTACGGCGGCGAAGCCATGGGGCGTCTTCCAGATGGACGCGCCGTGTTCGTACCGTTTGGCCTGCCGGGCGAACATGTTCGCGTGGAGGTGGTGGAGGAGAAACGAAATTTCGCGCGCGGAAAACTGCTGGAAATCCTGCAGGCATCGCCGGAACGAATCACCCCAAAGTGCAAACACTTTGAAGCCTGCGGCGGATGTCATTACCAAAACCTTTCCTACGAAAAACAACTGGCGGCAAAGACGGAAATCCTGCGCGATCAATTGCAGAGAATCGGCAAGATCGAAAATCCGCCCATCCAGCGGATCGTCGCTTCGCCGCTCGAATGGAACTATCGCAATCACGTGCAATTCCATCTTACGGCAGAGGGAAAGATCGGGTTCATCAACTCAAAAGGGGATGCCGTTTTACCCATCGAAGAATGTCATTTACCCGAAGCGGGGATCGCTTCCTTTTGGCGGGACCTGCAATTTGAATCGAACAGCGATGTGGCGCGTGTCTCTTTGCGGACTGGGCAGGATGAAGAATTGATACTCGTCCTCGAATCCGAGACTCCCGAAACACCCGAACTTGAAATCGAAGCCGATATTTCCGTGGTGCATTTGTTCGATGAACATCCTGTTGTCATTGCAGGGCAGGATCATCTGACCATCAACATTCTGGAAAGGGATTTCCGAGTCTCTGCCGCCTCGTTCTTTCAAGTCAACACAAGGATGGCGGAGAAAATGGTTCAACACCTGCTTGCCCGTTTCCCTGTTTCCATGTCTACCACCTTACTGGACGTGTACTGCGGCGTTGGGTTATTCAGCGCCTTCTTCGCAGGGAAATGTCATCGCGTGATCGGCATCGAATCGTCCGAGTCGGCTTGCGAGGATTTTGGGTTCAATCTCGATGAGTTCGATAACGTCGAATTGTACGAAGGCGCGGCGGAGGAAATTCTGCCCGCGCTCAAAGGACAAATTGGAAATTTGTCCTACATGATCGTTGACCCTCCGCGCGCGGGAATCGAAAGGCATGCGCTGGATGCAATCGTTGACATCAGGCCAAAGATCATTGCCTACATTTCCTGTGACCCATCCACGCTGGCGCGGGATGCGGCACGACTCATTCATGGGGGCTATCGTTTGAAGGAAGTGACTCCGTTCGATCTTTTCCCCCAAACCTATCACATCGAATCAATTTCAATTTTCGAGAAACCCTAAAGGTCTCGAAGACCTTTAGGGTTTCCACAATCATTGTTACTCTTCCGCGATCACAATGATCTTATCTTCGGGGGAGAAACTCACCGCAGCGGATTTCTTCGGGTTGGTGTGAACGCCGTAGGATTTGTCCGCGTCGTGGCTTTCACTCATGATGCGATAACCGATGGCGGTCTCATTGCGGCGGCGGGCGGCCTCGGTGACGGTGTAGAAATTAACCGGCTGGCCGGTCGCCACATACTCGCCGACGGGCTTGAGATAAATCTCCGCGCCTTCGGGGTCGAACATATCGGTGAACACGCCCAGCAGTTCGGCGTTCTCCGAGAGTTGGGTCATCATCAGGCTGATGAGATGCTCGCTGACGATGAAATCGTCCACGCGGGCGGCTTCGGCGAGTTCACGGTTTCGCAGGTCGAGCATTTCGCTGATGATCGAGAACGGCGTCTCGTCATGTTCGGCAATGTCGCGCAGGTGCAGTAACGTGACCAGCGTGATCGCATCCGCTTCCTGCTGTTCGAGGTGATGATAGGCCAGCACGATCACATGATCGTATTCCGTGACTTCGAGTTTTTCGAGCAATGCGCGGTCGCGGATGTCGCCTTCCTGCACGGCGATCTTTTGATTCTTGAGTTTGCCGGTTTCGAGCCGCAGTTGTTTTTCGAGATCGTAAATATCCGAAACGATCATCACCTGCGACCCTTTGGCGACGTAATTATCCAACTCACGGATGATGGTGGCGCCGGAACGATTCCATCCGAGGAGGAGAGTCCGCTCAGGCTTGGGGGTGAAACCCTTTCCGTTGGCCCGGATCAGTTTCTCGTCAAGTGGGATGCGGGAATGACCGGAGAGGCGAATCTTGTCGTCGTCTTCCGCAATCACAAAGACCTGGTCTCCCGATTCGATTCGCGTGTCCATCGCCGGGCTCATGGCAACGGTCCCATCCGCTTTGCGAATGCCCATCAACGTGGAATCTTCGAATGCGTGCAACGCCTCGCCGTAAGTTTTGCCGAAAAGCGCGGGTAACTCTTTGAAATAAATTTCGTCGCCGCCAAAATTCATCAACTCGGTGTACACAATCGAAAGGCCGCTCTGGCGCGAGGTCTGCGCCACGACGCGCGCGATCAGGTCGTTGGTGAGGATGGGCTGGACGGTATCCTTCACGCCGAGCATCCGCACCACGTCCATGTTCTTCGGGTCGCGGATCTGCGTGACGATGTGATACGGCTCGGCGCGGCGGTTGGGATTGTTGGTGAGCGCCAGCACCGATTTGATGACATGCGTATCGGGGTCGGAACCTTCAGCCAGAACAATGATCGAACGCGCGGTGTGCGGGCTGGCAATTTCGAGATCGGTCAGGTCAATGGGATTGCCCGAACGACAGATGACGCGGGTGTTCTTCAGGTCTGGGATTCGTTCACTGATCGCATCTTCCATCTCGACCTTGTCCTGCTCGGCCAAAACGACAATGATCGCCCCGCTTTTGCGACTCTCGTTTGCAAGCACAAGTTCAGAGATAATGGTGAATATCTGCGAACTCCAGCCGAGGATGAGGGTGTGATCATTTTCGAGGACGCTGGAACGCCCCTTGCGAAGTTCATCCATTTTGTCTTCGATGCTGTTGTTGATGATGCCGATCAAAGCGCTGACCACAAAAACGCCGCCAAAGGTGACCACCAGCATCATTAAAAGGAAAAAGGGACTCCCCACGTCGCCGCCCATGGTCCCCGAATCGAGGGTGCGTAACAGGCCCATCCACGCCACTTCCAGAAAACTTTCTCCGTTGGGCGCGGTGTTGGTTAACTTTACCAGCGCGGCGACACTGAAAATGATCAGGACCGAAAGAACGAATAACCCGGTGAGCATTGCGCCGGTTCCGCGCGACATGTAGTTATCGAACCAATACTGAAAACGCTGTTTAAAAGTGGGTGCTTTCATTGCTTCTCCTCACGCCGAAATTTTGGCCTATTATAACCAGCCCATTGGAAAATTTGACCTGCAAGTTCATTACATCTATACTTGGTTTGTCATGTCATTGCGAGCGTACGTTGCGAAGCAATCCCCGCTTTGACGAGGAGATTGCTCACTGGCACTGCGTGCCAGCGCAAGTGTCGTCGCTCCCCCTTCGCTATCGCTCAGGGTCGCTCCTCGCAACGACATACTGACAGATAAGAAAACTATAATCTATTGCAGGTAACATCGGCAGAATTCGCAAAGTCTGTGCAGTGCCGCAATTGTTCAACTTTAGAAAGTGAGGTACACCATGTTTGCATTTGATGGAATTGACCGCCGCAAGGATGAGGATACGAAACGCGCGGAGGGAAGACTGCCCCCCGGCCAATCGCTGACCCATAAATTCCCCGTTTTGCATTACGGCCCTGTGCCGCCTTTCAATCCCGCCACCTGGGACTTCCGCGTATGGGGCGAAGTGGAGCAGGAAAAGCGCTGGTCGTGGGACGAGTTCAACAAATTACCGCGCGCCAGAATTGACATGGATATCCATTGCGTGACTCGCTGGAGCAAATTCGATACCACCTGGGAAGGCGTTTCGGTGAAAACGCTGGTGGAGCAGGGATTCTTCAAGATCAAGCCGACAGCCACTCACGTGATGCAACACGCGGAATACGGCTTCACGGTCAACCTGCCGCTCGAAGTGGTGTTGCAGGATAACTTCCTGCTTGCCACTCACTTCATGGGCGAGCCGATCACACCCGATCACGGCTATCCCTTGCGCGGCGTGGTGGGATTCATCCCCGGCCGCGAGGACATGGAAACCCCCTATTTCTGGAAGGGCGCAAAATGGCTCCGCTCCATCGAATTCATGCCGCGCGATAAACGCGGATTTTGGGAGCAGGCCGGTTATCACAACCGCGCCGATGTCTGGCGCGAGGAGAGGTTTGGGTAGGTCATAGGGACACGGCTAACGTCGTGTCCTTTTTATTTTCCCCGCCACTTTTTCTTGCTGCTTCTCTATTCTTTCCTAAACACGTATTTGTTGTGATATTCTATGAAATCGGGGATTGGAGCAAACCTTTCAGGCCGTTGAACAGGCTGTCCATCAATCTTTGACAGGAACTCAATCGCAAATTCGTCCTTTGCAATCTTTTTGACCAAAGGCGATATCTTTACCGTAAAGTCGGTTGTGATTGTCAACAGACCTCGGTCAAATGCCCTATCATGAAAAGCATTCAAACACAAACCATTTCTTGGGTTTACACGATTTGCCACATCTTTGGACCAAGGCACAATATGGCTGGCATTCAACATCTCTGGAATTGCCAATCCGGTAACACAACATTGAAAATTGTAAGCCGCAAGTACGGCCTTCCTAAAGAAACTTTGGTTCACTCGAACCTTGACCACAGATTCCCGTTCCTTACCTGCTTTGGGCAGATCGAATAACTCGACTTCTGATATTTCTTCTACTTGTTTGCCAGTTTTTTGCGCTAGAAGTTTTTCGCTTTCAAAAGCTAACCTATCCCAATCGCCATTAAACTCGTTCCAAATCTCTGCGTCCAACTTACTTCCATGAGAAGCGCCAGAAATATTTCTCTTTTTCAATGAGGGATCAATGCTTGCAAAATTCGCCAGCTTCCACGAGACAGCCGAAGGAGTCCGTCCCAGAATTTTGGCAAGTACAATGATTTCGGGGTTGTGGATATGGATTTTCCCAAACGGGATTTTGCAATACAGATTGAAAGCGACGATCAACTCTTCACGCGTCCACTTGTTTGATGACATATTTCCTCGCTTTGTTCAAAAGCGATTTTACACCACAATATCCCTATCCCGCCTCTTTTCAGCCATCAAAGCCTTCATCAATCCTTTCCCCTTATACCTTCCGCGCAAATTGTGAATGTACTCGTGGGTAATAGGAGTGAGAATGATCTGTCTTGCCTTGGCATCCACATCGATTTGAATATGGACGCCGTCCTTTACTCCCAATTGCTCACAAATCTCAGGTGGAATAGTAATTTGTCCTTTTGAATCGGCAATGGCTTCCATGGCTTCTATCCTTTCAAAAACCTATGAGACTGGGGAATACTAGAAACTAATTTGGCTCATGTACAATCTGTGTGCGGACGTTAGAGAACGTCCGCTACGCGACAATGGTTTTGGACATTTACAGACGAGACGCTAATTTTACACCTCTGGATATTACATTTCACCAAAACAAAAACTCCGGGAATCTCTCCCGGAGTTTTTTCATTTCTCTTTCTCCTACGGCCTCTTCCCCAACTCCACACTGACATCCACCCTTTCCTCGCCGCGCAGAACGGTGAGCACCACCGTCTCGCCGGGGAGTTTGTGGGTGATGAGATAGGCGAGCATTTCATCGAAGGTGCGGACTTCGTGGCCGTCAATGGCGACGATGAGGTCGCCGCCGCTGAGCAGGTCGGGAATGTCGGTGGGGGTTGTGCCGGCTTTGATGCCGGCTTTATCCGCCGGGCCGCCGGAGACCACGTCAGTGACGTACGCGCCGGTGAACGATTTCAAACCCAGCGCTTCGATCATTTCAAGACTCAATGAGTCCAGCGATGAGATTCCCAAAAATGGATAATCGTATTTTCCGGTCTCGATCAAAACAGGCACAACGCGCTTGACGATGTTGATGGAAACTGCAAAACCGATTCCCGAATTGACCGGCTGTCCCGTTGCCGTGGTGCTGGTGGTGCGGATGGCGCGGTTGATTCCGATCACTTCGCCGTTGATGTTGAAGAGCGGGCCGCCGGAATTGCCGGGGTTGATGGCCGCGTCGGTTTGGATGATGTCGCCGGTGGTGAAGGGGCGTCCATCCGGGGTTTCGCGGATGGCGTCCAGCGTGCGGCCAAGCGCGGAAATGATCCCGACGGTCATTGTGCTGTCCAAACCAAAGGGGTTGCCGATTGCCACTACGGTCTGACCAACTTTCAGTGAGTCCGAATCGCCGAGCGGCAGCGGATGAAGTTCGCTGGCTGGCACATCCACTTTGATGACGGCGATGTCCGAGTCGAGGTCAGTTCCAACCACGGTGCCGTACGCCATGTAACCGGACGTAAATCGAACCTCGATGGTTTTCGCATCTTCAATGACGTGATAGTTGGTGACGATGTGACCTTTTGCGTCGTACACAAAACCGGAGCCCTGACCGATGTCGGTGATGACGGCAACTGTGCCAGGGCTGACGTTTGCAAAAAGTGCAACCAGCCCGCCTTCCTCCACAACGGGATTGGAGGCGTTCGAGTTGATGGGTTGAACGGGGGTTACCGGCCCGGCAGAGGCGGGCTGTTGAAATACCGAGCCGGCCTGGCAGGCAAGCAACGCCAGAGTCAAAACGGCCAGAGCCGAAACGGTTTGTTTTCTTATCATGGAATACTCCTGTAATTACTTTTAATTTGCCACTGTACAAAACTAATTTCGATGTCGTTGCGAGCGTACTTTGCGAAGCAATCTCCTGTTTTCAAACATTTTTTCAGCTAAACGATGAGGTTGCTTCGTCGGAAAGAACACCCTCCTCGCAACGACATTTGCACGATAAAGAAACTTTAAAACTTGATGCGAGACGCTTCTTCGAGCAATTCCCTCTGCCTGGGCGAAAGATATTTTGGAACCTGCACCTTCAACCTCACAAAAAGATCGCCCTTTGTATTTGGACTTTTGATATGCGGCATTCCACGCCCAGCCAGACGAAAGACCTGTTCGGGTTGCGTTCCGGCGGGAATGGTGAGTGTGACTTTGCCGGCCGGCGTTTCCACTTCGGTCTCGCCGCCGAGGATGAGCGTGAATACATTTACGGTGGAGGTCGTGTACAGGTTTTGGCCGTCGCGTTCGAATTGATCTTCATCGGTGACATTTACCATGAGATAAAGATCGAGTCCTTCCGGGCCCGCGCCTGCCACCCGGACCTTGGAACCGGTCTTCACCCCGGCAGGGATTCGCACCTGCAATTTGCGTCCACTGGTCTGGAGCTGGCGCATCGTGCCGTGATACGCCTCCTGAAACGTGATCTCCACTTCCTGTTGATATCCCTGCTGCGCGGCCTGCTCGCGCACCGAGGAACGCATCGCCTCCCCAAAGATCGAACGAAAGAAATCGGAAAAACCGCCGCCCCCAAAAACATCGTCGGCATTTCCATATCCACGTTGCTGTGTCCCCTGCTGGAACCAATCGTCCCAGCGAAAATCGCCCGGTCTGCCTCCGCTCGTGCGGAAGTTGGAATACGCGCTCCCAAGTTGATCGTAGCGCGCGCGTTTTTGTTCGTCGCTCAAAACCTGATACGCCTCGTTGATCTCCTTGAATTTCTCCTCGGCTTTTTTATCGCCCGGGTTTTTATCCGGGTGATATTGCATGGCCAGTTTGCGATACGCCTTGCGGATATCGTCTGTGCTGGCCTTGCGGTCCACGCCGAGGGTTTTGTAGTAATCCTTATATTCCATGCCGCTATTGTGACACCGCGCCGATGCTTCGTCAAGCGCACAACAGGCACGCTAACGGAACTCTAACCTGTTATGATTGGGACAAAATCCATATGGCAAATACAGACCCTAAAGGTCTTTCCCGTAAAACGAGATTCTGAATGGAGTAGGAAGTCCATACGTGAAATGTATCTTTGATTGCAAAGGAGACCTTTAGGGTCTTGCCCAGGCAATTATGGAGACAAAAGGAATCAGGAACATGAAATCAATTTGCGTCTTTTGCGGATCATCGGACTCGATTCATTCGGACTATAAAACTGCCGCGTACCAAATGGGCAGGGTCCTCGCCGAAAGAGGACTCCGACTCATCTACGGCGGCGGCAGGACCGGTTTAATGGGCGAAGTGGCAAACGGGGCATTATCCGCCGGCGGCGAAGTGATCGGCGTCATGATTCCCTCCATGAACACGTCCGCGCTTGCGCACACCGGTCTCACCCGCATGGACATGACTCCCGACATGCACAGCCGCAAGGCGCGAATGCACGAACTCGCCGACGGATATATTGCCCTGCCCGGCGGCTTCGGCACCTGGGACGAACTCTTCGAGACCATCACCTGGGCGCAGACCGGCGCGCACGAAAAACCGGTCGGCTTGTTGAACGTGAAAAAATACTACGAGCCTTTGCTCGCCGCCATGGATCATGCTGTAAAAGAAGGCTTTATTTTTGAGGAACATCGCAAAGCCGTTTTTTGTGAAGCCTCCCCCGATGTCTTGTTGGACGAGATGGCAAAATACGAACATCCGCATGAAGCGGTGAAACGGTGGTTGAGAGAGAAATAAAAATGTAGCGCAAGATAGTATCTTGCGCTACAAGCCATCTACCGGTTTCCCTTTATCCCCCGCTGAATGGTTTCGCGGTGTTCAAGGAAATGGTCGGTGGTGTCGCCCAGCACCCAAATCAAAACGGGACGTTTCTCCGGGTCTTCGGCGTAATGGGGTTTCAGCAAATCCTCAAAACTCATGGCTTCAAGTTTCGCAAGCATCTGCCCATAGACCTGCTTCGACTCATCCATCACTTCTTTTCTTGATTTGTTCTTGTTGCGCTCCAAAAGAACGGGATTGATGACTTCCATATCCCAATCTCTTGTAATCTCTTCCGAAACACCCAGCACTTCATGCGCGGGGCGTCCATCGAGGTGATAGCCCATGAGGATTTTCATCCATTCGGTGAGGTGGGCAAGGTTATCCTTCGGCGACCAGCCGCCTTCATCGGGTTTGGTCATCTGCCCGTCGGTCAGGGCTTCGGCGAGTTGAACCAGCAATTTCCATTCCCGCTCGATGGCAGATATCAATTCCTTTTTACTTACGGGCATCCATTGTTCGTCCATGATATTTCTCCTCTCAAATCAAACGATCAACCTGCCTTCTTCGAGTCTTTCCTTTTCCTCGTCCTTGCGCCAGATCCACGCCTCGCCGCGGACGAGGGTTATCTTTTTTCCGTCCACTTTCACATACGCCCCGTCGGATAACATGACGATGGGATGATCGTGGAAGAAATGATAATCCGCCAGCCAGTCATCCTTCACGGATTGACCGCCTGCATCCAGCGGGTAGTGAACCGAGAAATTGAAAGGCGTGAGATTCAGCCCCTCGAAAAAGGATGTCCCCACCGTGTTCATATCCGCCGAGGTGAGGATATTCGGCCCACACACCATCGTCCCTGCGCTGAAACCGACCAACGGCAGACCAGCCTGAATCTTCTTTTTCAAAAAAGGCAGAACCCCGCTGAGGTGCAAACGATGATTGAGCAGAAATGTATTCCCGCCCGGAACATAAACCAGTGACGCATCCCGCAGGATGGTTTCGATTTCCTTTTGGGTCATCAATTCGGCGCTGACCAGTTTCAGCCGCGCCAATCCCTTGAATGCAGACTCGTTCAGTTCCAGCCAACGCTCGGCATACAGCGAAGCCAGCGGCAGATACGCCATAATCGGGTCGCGCTTATCTTCCAAATACGGTCGGCTGGCTTCGACCACGTCGGCGATGTCATTTTTACCGGGAGTAGAGAAGAGGTGTAGGTTGATGGGCATGGGGAGATTTTATCAAAATTGTTATTGTGTGTTGATTGGTCGCCAGATAAATATCCCTTCCCGGCGCACGTTTCGATATAGCGAAACAGTTCCGTTTTCAAAATCGTCAACGGAAACAGGCTTTGCGGAAATCAAGTATTCGGATTCCAATTGGATTGGATATAAAACATCCACAAGCCGTCGGAGTTCGGTGAAATAGTCAAAGGGTTGTTCAAGCAGGACCAGCAAGTCAATGTCACTTTGTTTTGTGAAATCTCCTCGTGCAGTCGAGCCGTATAAAATCACGCCTTTAATTTGCCCGCCATATTGTTTGACAAGGGTTTCCTGACAACTTTGGATAATTTGTGCCGTTTTGTACATCGAAAAACATCTTCAGCAAGAGACTTTCATCCTTCACGCGAAGCGTTCATCCTTCCAACAACCACCCGCCTCAACTCCTCCTGCACGGATTCCCACTTCTGCTCCGAGTTGACCACCACCCAACGATTTGGCTCCGCCTTCACCATCTCCAAATATCCCACGCGGACCCGCCGGTGAAATTCCACCGTGTACGCATCCATGCGATTCCACTCGACCTCGTTCTGGGTCTTGCGCTTCAAGCCAACTTCCACATCGAGATCGAGCAAAATCGTCAAATCGGGAGTCAACCCGCCCGTTGCATATTTCACCAAAGCACGGACTTCCTCCAGATTCTGTTGATGGCCGTAGCCCTGATAAGCGATGGTCGAATCGAAATACCTGTCTGAAATGACGATCTCGCCGTTTGCGAGCCGCGGCTTGATGACCTGCTCCACGATCTGCGCGCGCGCGGCCTGATAAAGCAGGGTCTCTGTGCGCGGGTGCATTTCCGCGTTTTTCAGGTCATGCAAAATATCGCGGATCTGCTCGCTGATGGATGTCCCGCCCGGTTCGCGGGTGGGAAAAACGATGTATCCCTTCTCGCGCAGGTACTCCACGAGATATGGGATGTGTGATGTCTTGCCGGAGCCTTCCGGGCCTTCGAGGGTGATGAACATGGGGTAAGTATACAGGGAAACAGGTACACAAGTAAACAGGTACACAAGTAAACAGGTACACAAGTAAACAGGTACACAAGTAAACAGGTTGACAAAGACACAGGAAAACTGTCACGAGTGATTTAGAAAATATTCTTCCAGCAAAACATTAAACCCAAAAGCGATCTTCAAACCTCTCAATTCCTGCAGATTGAAAAACCGCATGGTTTGTCCCTCACCCAGGGTTAGAGATTCAAACGGAAGGTCAATCTTCCCCAAAATAAACATGCTGGTCAACGATGATAAAAGGAGAAATGACAGACAAATAAGGATACTGGCTTCGATACATATCCGTCCCATTTTGGCATGAAGAAAATAACGCAACCACTACGGCGCGTCGTTTTGGGTTTCAGGCATGTGCGTAGGATTTGTTTAACACGCGGATCACTGTCTGCGGAAGTTCTACGGGGATGAAGTAATCGGCTGGAAAAAGGTAGTCTTCCCCGCTTTCATCAATGATTCGCATATCCCCGTCGGCTTGTGCCTCCTCATCGGGAATCACACGATAGATTTTATGCAGTTCCAGCGACGCGGGATATTCGCTGTTATCAATGCAAATGGCAAATTGAGGTGTGGTTTTCATGGGCTTAATCCAGGTATCTTTTGCGCTTGAACTCTTTTCGTCCGATGCCGTGCGCTTCATACCAGTGAATTTCGGCTCTGCGGACATGTCCGTTTCGGAGTTGGATGGTGGCAATTCCTTTCATTTTCCTCCAGCGACCATCGCCATATAGTTTTCTGAGGCGCGGCAGGTCACGGATGGAGTTGCCAATGGCAATCACTTCTTCGTTAGTAATGTCGCTGATGATCGAGAAGGATTCCATCCCAAGTATTTCCTGCCCAAATTATACAGCGAATATGCCGAATCCGATATAAAAGAAGCAGGGAAAACAACGATGCCCCTTTCAGGGCGTTTTTGTTTACAGCCACCATCTTCTTACAAAACTTCTACAATCCTCTTAACGTGTTTTTATCTTGCGGCTGTGAATTTAATCGTCGTGTCATTTTCGGGGAATAGGATTGGTTCATGCTATGGAGGCATGAATGACATTGAAACGATCCATCTACATTTTACTGGTCATCGTCATCGCCGGAGTCTCGGCGTTGACAGGCGCGGCGGCCGGCGGCATGGCCGTCTATCAGGTGGTGAGCGGGAGGCAGTCCGCAAGTCCCGCCACTGCGCCGATCGCGCCCGCATCCAACACATCCACATCCCCCAGCCAGCCCCTCGTGCTGAACGCAACAGATGTGGAGACGGCCATCACACAATCGGTGCAGAAAGTCGGCCCGGCAGTCGTGACCATCGTGGGAACCATCCCCGGGCAGGCAACTTTCTTCGGTCAAACCGGCGACCAAAAGGTCAGCGGAAGCGGGTTCTTCATCTCAGACCAGGGATACATCCTCACCAACAATCACGTCGTCGAAGGGACGACCGAAGTCAGCATCATCCTTTCCGATGGCGCGGAGCAGAAAGCCGCCATTGTTGGAACCGACCCGTATTCCGACATCGCCATCTTGAAGACGGACGGAACCGTGCCTGCCGTCGCCACCCTCGGCAATTCCGATTTACTGCAACCCGGCGAATCCGTGATCGCCATCGGCTCGCCGCTCGGAGATTTCAAGAACACCGTGACCGTTGGCGTGGTCAGTGCCACGGGGCGATCCATTGAAACTGGCAGAGGCTACCAGATTGAGGGTCTGATCCAGACCGACGCGGCCATCAATCAGGGCAACTCCGGCGGCCCGCTCGTCAATCTTGCCGGCGAAGTGATCGGCATCAACAACATGATCGTGCGCGGATCCGGAAACAGCGCCATCGCGGAGGGACTCGGCTTCGCCATCCCGGTCAACACCGCGCAGGCGGTTGCCAACCAGATCATCCAAAAGGGATATTTCTCGCGG
>JBBIUO010000078.1:8102-13092 GCA_037440205.1 Chloroflexota bacterium | reverse complement strand
ACGTCTTGCAAGGCGACTTGGAAGAGGCGATGAAGTTGTACCAACGGGCACTGGAAATTTACAAAGTTCTTGGCGATCCGCGAGGTGAAAGTTCTGCATTGCAGGAAATGGCTCATATCTACGTCTTGCAGGGCAATTTAGATAAGGCTATGAGGTTGTGTCAACAAACACTAAAAGACTTCGAAGATCTCGGCGACCTAAAAAACAAAAGTGCTACATTGCAGGAAATGGCAAACATATTCCTTGCACGGGGTGAGTTGGATAATGCAATGAAGTTTTACCAAGAATCACTGGAAATCAGCGATCATCTTGGCAACCTACAAGGTAAAGCCATCACCCTTGGCATGATGGGACAAGTGTTATGGAAATTCAATCGTTATTCTGATGGATTACGCGCTTTATTAGAATCTTTAGAGACATCGCGCCAAATTGGCGCACAACCCGATATAGCAAAGGCGACCAGCATCCTGGTACTCATGCGTAACGACATAGGCTCAGAAAGATTCGATACTATATGGGATGAGGAAACTGGTCAACCAATCCCTGAATGGCTAGACAACAGCAAGGCATGACCGCCGAGCAGTTCATCGCGGGGGCGATCCGATCTGCGCGCGAGAAGCGTCCCGAAGCGGAGGAGTATTTCAAGGAAGCGCAAAGGTTGGCGAGCGATTCCAATGCTCCGAAGGAAGTTCAAGAGTTGGGCAGGGTCATCCAGCGCGTGATGCTTGGCGCTAGGAACGTGGATCTCTCGTCCCTGCCGAGGGAGTGGGGGGAGGCAATTGAAAGGCTGAAGGATGAGGGATGAAGGCTTGTCCTGAGCGAAGTCGAAGGGATGAAGTTTGGGTGGAGTATAATTTGAGTTGGAAACAGGAGATCAACCATGACTCGAACATTTACTGCTTTGATCCATAAAGAAGATGACTGGTATGTGGCAGATTGTCCCGAAGTAGGGACGGTCAGCCAGGGGAAAACAGTCGAGGAAGCGGTTGCCAATCTCAAAGAAGCGACCGAACTCTATCTGGAAGAGTTTCCCCTGCCAGAGACCACTCATCCGTTGCTAACCACCTTTGAAGTGGCAACATATGCCTGATCTTCCACATCTATCTGGGCGGGAAATTATCCGCGCATTGGAACGGCTTGACTTCGTTCAGGCACGTCAACGCGGAAGCCATGTTGTGATGAAGAAGTCCACGCCAGAGGGAAATGTCGGTTGCGTTGTCCCTTTGCATGGTGAAGTTGCCATTGGGACATTGCATAGTATTCTCAAACAAGCGAAAGTTTCAGCGGATGAGTTCCTAAAAGTTGTGAAATAGATCGGAGCCGAGAGGCTTCGATTTTGTTTGTGCAGAAGATGGTGGCTGATTCCAATGCGCCGAAGGAAGTTCAAGATTTGGGCAGGGTCATCCAGCGCGTGATGCTTGGCGATATGAATGGGGATTGCTTCGCAAAGCACGCTCGCAATGATATTCAAAGGTATAATTTCTAAAAACATGGAACTCCCAAACAAACTTCGCGCTTCCGTGTCCGTCAGCAAGATCGCCGATTATCTGCTGTCAGAGACCCATGCTGTCGGGAAATCCAAGGCGAAATTTTTTCGATCCTTTGGATTCAACGAAACAAACATCAGCCAATTCGAGAAAGGGCTGGTTGATATTGCTCAAACGGAAGCGGTTGTCGAAACCGCCCAAACACCATGCGGCAAAAAGTACGTGGTGGATGGGGCGTTGAAAACGCCAGATGGTGATATGATTCACTTACGAACGGTTTGGATCGTTGAAACTGGAGATGACATTCCAAAACTGGTCACGGCTTACCCGTTGGATTAACATAGGAGCAAGAAAATGTTTAACGAACTTGATACTGTGGTTTTGGCGCACGACTTGAAAGATCGCAAACTCGCGCGCGGCGATGTGGGGACGGTTGTCCATTGCTATACGGGCGGCAAGGCGTATGAAGTGGAGTTTGTCACTGGCGAAGGGAAAACCATCGCAGTTGTGACACTAGAGGAATCGGACATTCGCCCAATGTTGCGCCAGGAAATATTGCATGTCCGCACCTATGCAACAGCGTAGAATAGAATGCTTATAGTTCAGCGGCGGACACACTCCGCCGCTTTTTATTGCGCTCCAGTCTGCGCGTGAGAAGCGTCCCGCGAAGTACCCGCAGGGTGAAGCGGAGGAGTATTTCAAGGAAGCGCAAAGGATGGCGGCTGATTCCAATGCGCCGAAGGAACTTCAAGAGTTGGGCAGGGTCATCCAGCGCGTGATGCCTGGCAATGGGAACGTGGATGTATCGTCCCTGCCGAGGGAGTGGGCGGAGGCGATACAAAGGATGAAGGATGAATTATGAAGGATGAATATGTCATTGCGAGACGGTGTTCTCCCGTCGAAGCAATCTCAAAGAAGCGACCGAGCTTTATCTGGAAGAATTTCCGCAGAAGAGTTTCTAAAAGTTGTGAAATAAATCGGAGTCGAAAGGCTTCGATTTTGTTTGTGAGCAGACCTGATAGGTTTCCGTAGACGTCACGGACCACGATAAAATCTGCCAGGTCTTTTGGAGCGGCTCCCATTGACATTGCCGTCGCCCTGTCTTGGGGTGTAAAATAGCGGACTTCGCGCAGAGCGCAGTCGAAGCGCCTTTCATCCTTCATCCCTTATCCTTCATCCTTTTTCTCTCATGCCTCCAATCATCCTCGTCATCATCGGCCTCGCCCTTCTCTTCGGCTTCCTGAATGGAATGCACGATTCGCGCAACGTGGTCTCCACCATGGTCTCATCGCGCGCATATTCCCCGCGTGCGGCGTTGGGCGTCACCATTTTGGCGGAGTTCTCCGGGCCGTTCATTTTCGGTTCTGCGGTGGCGAACACCATCGGGCGCGGAATCGCCGACCCAAACGTCATTAACCTGAAGGTGATCTTTGTGGCGCTGGTCAGTGCGGTGATCTGGAATTTGTTCACCTGGAAGATGAACATCCCCAGCAGTTCGTCCCATGCGCTGATCGGCGGGATCGTCGGCGCGGTCTCGGCGCGGGCGGGCGCGCAGGCAATTCAGGTGGGCGGACTTTTGAAAATCCTCATCTCGCTCTTCGCCTCCCCCATCATCGGCTTCGTCTTCGGATTCATCACGCTGAAGATCATCCTGGCCTTGAGCGCGAAGAGCGCGCCGCGGATCAATGAATTCTTCAAAAAAAGCCAGATCGTCACCGCCCTGGCGCTGGGACTCAGTCACGGCAGTAACGACGGCCAAAAGACCATGGGCATCATCACGCTGGCGCTGGTCACGGGTGGATACCTGAAATCCTTCGAGGTCCCGCTTTGGGTGATGGCGATCTGCGCCGGCGCGTTGACCTTCGGCACGGCGGTCGGCGGCTGGTTGTTGATCCGCAAGCCGGGCAACAGTTTTTACAAGATCCGCCCGGTGGATGGATTCTCCACACAACTCACATCGGCGATCACCATCATCGGCGCGTCCGTCGTCGGCGGGCCGGTCAGCGCCACCCAGGTCATCAACACCGCCATCATGGGAGTCGGCGCGGCGGAACGGGCAAACAAAGTCCGCTGGGGAATTGCGAAGGATATCATCACAGCATGGATATTGACGATCCCAGCCGCGGCTTTCATCGCCGCCGGGGTGTACTGGCTTGCGATCCGCTTCCTCCCCTGAGAACGAACAACAACCCAACGAACCAACGATCCACCCAAACCGCCTATTGCCTTTCCCCTTCCGCTGTCTATAATCAGTAGATCACGAAAACCTCGCGTAGTTTGCGCTCTCTGGCGCAAATTAGGCGTTAGAGAACGCCAATTACGCGCTTTCGTGAAGTACTGATAATGAAAGTGAACAAGTTCACGCAACCGGGAGGGTCGCATGAAAACCATATCGAAATTCCGCATCGGATACGGGGGAATTGCACTGTCCATTTTGGTCACACTTTTTCTCACGGCGTCGTCGCCCTATTTGCAAATCCCCGATACCTCTCCGCCGGAGCAAACCGTCAAACTCATCTTCATCCATCACTCCACCGGTGAAAACTGGCTGACCGACGGCTACGGGAATCTCGGTCAGACTCTCGGGGAGAACAACTACTTCGTCAGCGACACCAACTACGGGTGGGGACCCGAAGCGGTCGGTGATCGCACCGACATCCCCCATTGGACAGAATGGTTCGCCAGCGAAAATACCCCCGTCTACATGGAAGCGCTTTTCAACGAAACGGAACAGCACGCATCCTACACCCGCACACTTGCAGACCCCGGCGGCGAGAACGAGATCATCATGTTCAAATCCTGCTTCCCCAATTCCGCGCTCGAGGGCAATCCAAACGACCCGCCCGGCGAATACGAGGAAATGACAGTCGGCGGCGCGAAATACGTCTACAACCGCATCCTGCCGTTTTTTGCCTCGCGCCCCGATAAACTTTTCGTCGTCATCACCGCTCCCCCACTCAGCGATTCCACCTACGCCGAAAATGCGCGCGCCTTCAACGAGTGGCTCGTCAATGATTGGCTCGCCGAAAACAATTACACCTTGCACAACGTGGCCGTCTTCGATTTTTACAACATCCTCACCAGCGCCGACGCGCATCATCGCATCGAGAACGGAGGGGTCGAGCATCTCGTCGGCGCGAGTAACACGTTGCATTATCCCTCGGGCGATGACCATCCCTCCGAAGCCGGCAGTCAAAAAGCGACGGATGAATTCGTGCCGATGCTGAACTATTTCTATCATCGCTGGAAGGCTGACGCCCCGGATCAGACTCCGCCCGAGCCTGCTTCAACACCTCAAACAGAATCCCAGCCCGAAGAGTCTCCTGCTCAAAATCCACCCGTGAGTTTGATCGCCGATTTCGAGAGCGTCACGCCCTATCTCGATGCCTACTGGGACGAGACCTCGCCCACAAGCATTGCCTGCGCCGCAGTGGATAACTCCCTGCAAATCGAATTCGACGTGACTCCCGGCGCATGGGCCACCTGCGTCCTTTCCTTCGACT
>JBBIUO010000078.1:0-8079 GCA_037440205.1 Chloroflexota bacterium | reverse complement strand
CGACTCCATCCAAAACTGGAGCAATGGAGAAGGCTTGTCCTTCCGCATCCGCGCCGAAAAAGCAGACATCCCCTACGACATTGACATCTACACCGGCGTGGACGACACCCGCGAAACCTATCTCGACTCCGCATCCACGCCCGAAGATTCCGTGAACGGCTGGGCCGATGTGCAACTCGCATGGGGCGATTTCCACCGCGCCGAATGGGAAGCCGACCCCGGAACCGTCTTCAACAAGTCCGATCAAATTCAGGAGATCGCCTTCGGATTCAGCGGCCTCGATTCAGCCAACAACGCCGGCACGATCTGGGTTGACGATGTGCAACTGCTGGGAGAGCAATCCGCCCCGGTAGAATCCCAGCCGGTTGAAGAAACCGAAGCCCCGCAGGAACAGGGCAATCCCACTCCGCGCATCCCCTGTCCACCCGCCGCCGCGGCGCTACCGCTCCTCCTCATGGTCTTGATTCGCAGGAAGAAATAACTCAAGTCACCGCCTTTAATTGAATTCCAACGCAAAGCTGCCAGGGCGCAAAGCTTTTATTGTTTTTTGGGTAATGGGCAAATTGAAGTGATTTTGTCCGTAGCGCAAGATAGTATCTTGCACATCACTTACTTCTATACCACTACCGTTTTTTCTTCGCGGCGTTGCGCCTTTGCGTTAAAAATAGTCGGGCAGGATGGATGTCTTTCCCGTTTATCGAGATCATGGCTTTAACGACCCAACCCCCAGGTTATTCAACGACCCGGGGGTTGGAACTAAACTTGACTTCAATCGCCAGCGCGGCTACTTCTGTGTGACCGGCTTCGACTTCTCTTTCTTCTTCTTTCGCTTTTCCTTATTCCCCCCCTTTTGTTCCTTGTTTGCCATGATAACTCCTTTCCAATAACCGGCACAGCCGGTCTTGAATAAATATTGGGTTGACAAACTCATCCTTCAAAACGGATTATAACATTTCTCGATTCGTTTTATTGTCATTCTGAGGAGCGCCCTTTGTGACGAAGAATCTCCCGCCCGGATGTATTTGCAACAACCTGCTTGCCTTGAATCCCCGCCGCCATTTTGCTACAATGAATCTGCGCCAGACAATCGCGTAAGAGACGCTCTCCAGCGTCGAATTTTGTACTGTGATACCAATGCCAGCCGCGCAACATCATTTAATAAACAAGGAGAGAACCATGCCACCTGCCGGACTCAAACTGCTCTACCCTGTAAAATCCACCTTCCCCATCACCCAGCATTTCGGTGAAAATCCCCAATGGTATCCGCTCACCAACGGACACAACGGTATTGACTGGGGCATTCCCCTGCGCACGCCGGTCTATGCCACACTGCCCGGCAAGGTCGTCCGCGTCGCGCCGGATAACAGCGGCTATGGAAATCACATCCGCATCAGCCACGATAACAACCTGCTCTCGTTGTACGGTCACCTCGACGAAAGACACTACGCCCTCGTCAAAGTGGATGATATTGTGGAGGCTGGTCAGCACATCGCTTTTTCCGGCAACACCGGCAGGAGCACCGGTCCGCACCTGCATTTTGAAGTGCGCGAAGGATCAACAGCCTTCGACCCCGAACCCTATCTCTCTGAAAACATCAACATCCCCCCGGCAAAGACCTTGTTCAAAGCCCGCGTGCTTCCAACCACCCAGCCGTTTTTGAACATCCGCTCGGGGCCGGGCGTTCTGTATCCGGTCATCGGCAAATTGAATCCCGGCGATGAAATGGAAGTGATTGACATCGGCGGTGAAACGGTCTGGCTTCAAACCAAAAAGGGATTCATTGCCTTCCGCATGAACAAGACCAACCTCGCCGAAGTTCTTGTGGAAGAAGAGTAAGGGCATGGTGGTCGAGTAGTCTCGCACTTTACGAGACGTATCGAGACCATTAAGGGTTTTTGCATGTCGTTGCGAGGAGGTGCACTTCCCGACGAAGCAACCCCCCTGTTGGCAGAAGATTTCCCTGCAAAGTAGGAGATTACTTCGGAGCGCCCCCTAATTTTCTTTCAAAAATCTCGTAATGGATTCCGCCGCCCGTTTGCCCTCGATTGCGCAATGGTCGGCGGTTTCCACGCCGCGCAAAAGATTCCCCGCAACGAACACGCCGCTTACGCTCGATTGAAAATTCGCGTCAATCCTTGGCCCTTTCGTCTGCGGATTCAACTCCAACCCGCCGAGCCGCGCCAGTTCATGTTCGGGAATCCAGTTTCCGGTGAAGATGACCGAGTCGCATTCAACGGTCAAGACCTCCGAGGTCTCCGGAGACCTCGGAGGTCTTCTTGTAATCTCGATCCCCTCCACACGCTTTCTTCCAAAAATATTCGTCACCCGCGCGTTTGTGATAATCGGCGTACGCGAAAGAATATCCGCCAGCGCCCACTTCATCACAACGTAGGGAAACTCAATCTGATGCCGCGCCTCTTCCGTGACCATCATCTCGCATTTGACCCCCGCTCCCATCAATGTCATCAACGCCGAAAGACTCACCAACTCCGCGCCGACGATGACCGCCCTCTTCCCCACCGGTAAATGTTCTTGATAAATAAATCGTTGCAATGACCCTGTCGTATAAATCCCCTGCGGACGTTTGCCCGGAATCAACCTCGCCGCGCGCGGCCTTTCCCTCACGCCAGTAGCAAGCAACACGGCTTGCGCTTCGATTTTTCCCAATCCATTTGGAGAAGTGAAATTTAATTTGCTCCCATCGCCGTCCCCGGCGATGGCTTCCCATCCCAAAATCGTCGTGGATGTTTGCACTTCCACATCCATCTTCTCCGCCAAATCACGATAATACTTCGCATACTTCGGTCCCGACCACATCCGCCACAAATCCTCACGCCCAAAGCCGGTGTGATGACAAAAGCGCGGCATCCCTCCCGCTTCGGGTTCGCGATCCACGACGAGGATGTTTTTGATTCCCTGCTTCTTCAACTCAATGGCGGCAGAAAGCCCCGCGGGCCCGCCGCCGACAACCAGTACCGCAACATTTATGTTGCCTGTCATACCGCTCGTCACGCGAGATGAATCTCGCGGCACAATAATGTCGACCCCTCCTCGCAATGACATTTCCAACGCCGCATGGCAATTGAATCCCTGGCATCGTCCCTGCGAGGCGCGAGTCCTTCTTCGCAATCCATCCAACGTCGTCGCAGGGATCGGCGCGTTCATGGCATCCATCAACTCGCCGCGCGAGACTCTCTCACAATGACAAACGATCTCTGCATACGCGGCATTCTTCGCGATCATCGCCGCGTCCTGATGCGGACGAATCGAAGCTTGTCCAATCGTTGGCAGTTTCACCGTTTTGAATTCATCCTTCAACTTCAATTCCAATCCCGCCTCGCGCAACAACTCCACGCCATATTCGGCAATGCCCATCGCGGCAGAAATGCCCGTTGACCGAATCCCGCCCAAACACAAGTAGCGAAGCGCCGCGTCCATTGAAATTTGATAATCGCTGTGTTCCGCCGCCGCGCGCAGGCCCGAATATGTCGCCGTCACCTCCTCATCCAGCAGTTGCGGCAAAATCTGTTTGCCCTTTTCGAGCAAAAAATTTAAACCGCTCTCCGTTGTTTCTGTTGCGGATTTGTCATCCAAATCCTCCGCTGTCGGTCCGAGCAAAATATTTCCATAGACCGTGGGGCTGATGAGCACGCCCTTCGTGATGGATGTCGGCACGGGAAGCAAAACATGATTGACCAGCGGACGCGCCATCTTGTCGTAGACGATCAACTGCCCACGCCTCGGAACGACCCGAAAATTGGTCTTTCCAAAATGGGCATTGACCTCGTCTGAAAACAATCCCGCCGCGTTGACGATATATCGGGAATTTACGATTGACGATTTACGATTGACGATTGTCCATTGTCCGTCGGTGGTTGCCTGTATTTTCTCTACCTCAAAATTCAAAAACAAATCCACGCCATTCAACACCGCCTGATACGCCATCGCCAGCGGAACACCGAACGTGCAAAGAATCCCCTCTCCCGGCGCAAGCAATCCGCCCAACGCGCCTTTGTTGATGTGCGATTCGCGCCGATAAATTTCCTCCGCCGAAATAACCTCGACATCATTCACCCCGTTTTCGTGCGCCTTCTTCAATAAAGAAGGGAGTGAATCCAGTTGCTCCCGATTCCATGCGACGAGAATTGCGCCGAGTCTTTCATGCGCGATGTTGGCTTCAATGAGATATTTATCCATCAGCGCGTAACTGCGGCGCATAAGGGTCGCTTCGAGCGAACCCGGCTTCGCGTCAAAGCCCGTATGCCAGATGGCTGTACTCGCTTTGGATGTCCCCATGCCCACATCGGGATTGGATTCCAGTACCACAACCTTCAGGTTGTAGCGCGAAAGTTCTCTTGCAATGGCGCATCCCACCGCCCCCGCACCGATGATGGCGATGTCGTAGGTCTCGCTGTCATTGCGAGGAGGGTGATCTTCCCGACGAAGCAATCTCAGTTCTTGCGGGGAGATTGCTTCATCGCTCACGGAGCCTGCGGTGAGCATTGTCGAAGCGTTCGCTCCTCGCAATGACATATTATTCATGAAACTTCTTCACTGCCTCCAGCGCCTTTTCCCATCTTTCCAATTTCTTTCCTCTTTCTTCTTTTGTCATCTTCGGCGTGTACACGGTTTCCGACTTCCAATTCTTCGCCAGCGATTCAAGACTCGTCCCCAATGCGGATACACCCGCGAGATTGGCAATGCCGATTGCAGTCGCTTCCACCGAAGCGGAGACCTGCACCTCGAGATCGAGCAAGTCCGCGATCATTTGCATGAGGTAGGGATTGCCCGAAGGGCCGCCATCCACTTTGAGGTGCGGTGGGCGTTGACCCAAATCCTGAGACATGGCCGTAACCACTTCGTACACACGGCAGGCGATTCCATCCAACGTGGCGCGGACAATGTCATCGGATGTAGTACTGCGATTGAGGCCGAACATTGCGCCTTGTACATCCGTCCGCCAGTGCGGAGCGGCGAGTCCTTGCAGGGCAGGAACGACAACCACGCCCATGTCTTTGGAATTGTTTGCGGCATCATGGCTGGATTCGGAATCGGGAATAAATTTCAAATTATCCCTCAGCCATTGCACCGCCGAGCCGGTGACGAAAATCCCGCCGTCGAAGGCATAAGCCGTGTGCCCGTTGAAATTCCAACCGACGGTGGTGAGCAAGCCGTGATTCGAAAGTTTGGGTTTATCGCCGATATTCATCAAAAGGAAACTGCCCGTTCCAAACGAGCATTTCATTTCCCCCGCCTTGAAGCAAGCCTGCCCGAACAACGCAGCCTGCTGATCCACCAACAGCGCATGTAGGGGCAAGGCTCGCCCTTGCCCCCCGAAATCCACGTCACCAATGTAGCCTGCCGACGGTTTCACCTCAGCGAGCATACTGCGCGGCACGTCGAATAATTTCAGCAAGTCGTCATCCCACTCGAATTTGTTTACATCGAATAACAGTGTGCGCGAAGCGGTGGACGGGTCGGTGACGTGCAGTTTTCCGCCGCTTAATTTCCAGATGACCCACGTTTCCGTAGTGCCAAACTTTAGTTTGCCCTCGCGTGCCTGTTTACGGAGTTCAGGATTGTTCTCAAATACCCACTTGAGTTTCGGCGCGGAGAAATAACTGTCGAGCAGAAGTCCTGTCGTTTGGCGCAACCAAGCCAAATCCACGTCAGAGGCGAGCGCGTCACAGACGGATCCCCCGCGTCCATCCTGCCACACAATCGCGGGCGTCACCGCTTCGCCCGTTTCTGCATCCCAGACGATGAAAGTTTCACCCTGGTTGTCGAATCCGACGGCGGAGATTTCGTATTTATCCAGCAGGGGAGCGCACGCTTCTTTGACGGTGCGGACGATATCGTTTGGTTCCTGCTCCACCCAACCCGCCTGCGGAAAGCGTGCCGGCAGTTGCGCTGAATTCTTTTCGAGCATCTCCCCCATTTCGTTGACGACCACGGCCGTTGTTTGGGTCGTGCCCTGGTCGATACCAAGAAGATATTTCATGGAGTCTCCATGAAAAAGCGGCATCCCTTGCGGGACACCGCTTTTTAAAAACAGGTTGCGTTATTGCTCGCCGTATTTCTTTTCGATATCGGCAATCATCTTCTGGCGTTGGGTGATCTTCTCGCCTTCGGGCACGCCCTCGAAGCGGCTATCCTCACCGCCGGTGACGAAGGTAATCACAGCGGCAATGACACCGACAATGATGGCGGTAATGGACGTGCCGGCAGGGGGAACAAGGAAGTGCAAGGCACTCTCCCCGGAAACCGGGAGGAAACTGAGGAGGTAACCGGCCACGGCAAGGACGATGCCGACAACGGCGTATTTCTTCGACCAGAAGCCGAACAGGGCCACGACGAAGATGATGGTAAAGTAGAAGACCTTTTCATTGGGCGGGAAGAAGCCGGTGATGGCAAGCGTCACACCCGCCAGCACAGCAACAACCGCATTGAGTTTGGAGAGTCCGCCAAGATTGAACGGGCCCTTTTCCTTCCATTTTTCCGAACCTTCTGCAAGGAAGCCAGCCGCGATCGGCATGGCCATGGACAGGTACAGGAAGACCGCGCACGCCACTGCCAACACAAGGTAGTAGGGGGCGTAAACGGTGCTAAGCAGAGCCAGCGCCGCTGATGTCCAGATGGCGTAGGTGGGAGTGCGGTATTGAGTGCTGACATGCGCAAGAGTTTTGGATACGAAGGGGATGCCGCCATCGCGCGAAAAGGCAAACATCATGCGCGAGGTGGAGGTAAGACCGGCCAGCGCGCAGAGGTAGTTCACGATGACGAGACCGGCGGCAAGGATGATGCTCAGCCATGAAGGCATGCGCGAAGCGCCCCACATGTAGAAGAACGATCCCCAGCCAGCCGCATGGGCCTCTTCGAGGCTTGGCATTGTCAACACATACGCGGCGACGGCAACCAGGCCGAACACCCACGACCAGAACACGGCCGTCCACATGCCCTTCGGCACATTTACCTGCGCGTCGTGAGTTTCCTCGGATGTGTGCGCAGATGCGTCATATCCTGTCAGGGTATAGCAAACGTAGGAAAGGCCAAGAAGGAATGCAAACGCAACGCTCTCCGTGCGGAATGGAACCACAGCGCCGCCGGCATCGCCGGTTACGTTTTGAAAGGCGAAAAGCCGCGAGAAGTCGAGCGCCACAGGGCTGAACGCAAAGAGGACGATGATGAGCACAACGGTTAGAACGAGGATCATGTAACCGCTGAAGTCGGTCAATTTGGTTGTGAGCTCGATGCCGTAGTGATTCAACAGAGCCTGGGTCGTCAGCACAACAACCATGAAGAAGAACTGGTGCCAGTACCCGAACCCGGATACATCCACCCCAAGGGCTGTGCCGAGGAAAAGATCTTTAAAGAAGACCGAATACAACAGCACGTCCACCGAGGAAACCACAGCGATCAAACCGATGAGGTTGAACCAGGCAGTCGCCCAACCCCAGGCTTTTCCACCGAGGTGGGAACTCCAGTGATACAAGCCACCCGCTGTCGGGAAGGAAGAGGCGATCTGCCCCATGCCAAAGGCAACAGTCATGGCAAGGACACCGCCTACCAGCCAGATCATGAATGCGCCGCCGGATCCAAGTGAATTGAATGCGGCAGGAAAGGCAGAGATTCCGCCCGCAAGGATACAAATGATCGAGAATGAAATTGCGAAGTTCGAAAAGCCGCTCATGCGGCGGGCAAGTTCCTGGGCATACCCCATCTTATGCAGAACCTGCTTGTCGTGCGCTTGACTCTTTTCAGCCATTTTCGTAATTCTCCTTGAGTTGATTGTGTGATTGCTTCAAGAAACCGAACTTACGAAGAGCATAAGACTTATCAACGATACGCATCCTCCTCCTCCCTTTCCGGGAGATTTTACTGAATGGTATGTCTTGATAACACAGATAATGGGATAAAGGTACGACTTATTTCGTCACATTATGACACAAAACCCCTCTTGATAAAATAGACCAAATGTTCTAAAATGGAGATATGGACTCGTTCGACACGTTGAAGATGCTGTCTTCACAAATGACCTTTGAGCCGGATGGAGAACCGAACGCTTCACCCCCCGCCCCG
>JBBIUO010000077.1:0-13184 GCA_037440205.1 Chloroflexota bacterium | reverse complement strand
ATGCCATACGGGAACATCTCCAGGTGCATGAGTTGATATTTGGTGTCGTCGAAGAAATCCGCCAGCGGCATCCCATATTTCTTTTTGAAGACTTTGTCCGCCTGTCTGGCTTGACGCGGCATCCAGTCACGGATGATCGTGTTCATCGGGTGATCGGCGCTGCCGCAGTCCACGCCGATCCAACGCAGTTTCTTCGACTTGGCCCAATCAGCAAATTCACGGTCAGGCCCCGGGTGCATGACCATGTAGCGGACTTCGTTGGCAGTGGGCATGTCCCAGCCGAAATGATGGTAGCCGGTGTGGATGATGAGAATATCGCCCTCGCGGACCTCGACGCGCTCCTCGACCATCTTGCTGGTGTACACGTCGTAATCGCCGCAGATGTCGCTCAGGTCAACAACCGCGGCTTCATGCACGAGGTAATCCATGTCGAGCGAGGCGATGTCCTTGCCCGGTGTGTGGAAATGAATTTCGCCGTCCAGGTGCGTGCCAAGATGGTTGGAATGGGTCAGCACCTGTCCATTCGCTCCGTTGGGCGCGAGACGTTTGAAATATTTCAATTGCAACGGTTCGTAGGTGGGCCAGGGAGGCGTGGCAACGCCGAGAGGGATGGTCAGGTCAATGAATTTCATGGTTGGGTTCCTTTACATTTTTCATGTTTATCGCCTCGCGGATACACAAAAAAATCTGTCCTCCCAACAGTGAATGCGTTCCCCCTTTTTGTTCGAGCATGGATGTGGCCCTGCCTGATGTGTACGTGGTCAGATTCAGGAAAGGTGGAATATGGGTCGTTTGACATTGATCTTCCTTGCATTTTCCAGGTTACTCAACATTTTGTCGAACCACATGCGGGCAGGAACCGACGGGCAAGGCTTTCAATGATACACAGGTCGGATTATACTTCATGCGCGTATTTTCACACACAAAAAAACTGTGATAATATTGCTTTCGTCAACCCACCCTGTGCGCGGAGATTCGGAAAATGCAACCATTGGAAAACATCCGGGTATTGGATCTCTCACGCGCCATGGCAGGCCCTTTCTGCACGATGATGCTGGGAGACCTCGGCGCAGAGGTGATCAAGGTGGAACTGCCGGGATCGGGGGATGAAAGCCGAAGTTGGGGGCCGCCTTTTGTGGGCAAACCGTACGGCCCTTATCCGGGAGAATCGGCTTACTTCATCTCTGTAAACCGCAATAAACTGAGCCTCACCGTCAACCTGAAAAGCGCCGAAGGGCAGGAGATCATCCGAAAGTTGGCCGCCATTTCGGATGTGGTGATCGAAAACTACCGCACCGGCGTTTTGGACAAAATGAGATTGGGATACGAGGACTTACACGCGCTGAACCCGCGTTTGGTGTACTGCTCCATCAGCGGATACGGTCGAACCGGACCTCAGGCCGATCGTCCCGGCTACGACGCGATCCTCCAGGCGGAGGGCGGCATTATGAGCATCTCCGGCCCAGTGGAAGGACCGCCGTCTCGCGTCGGGATTTCCATGATTGACATCTCGACCGGCATGTTCTCGGCAACCGCGATTCTGGCGGCGCTACGCGCCCGCGACATGACAGGGGAGGGTCAACTGGTGGATATGTCCCTGCTCGATTCCAACGTGGCGTTGCTTTGCAATATTGCATCCAATTATTTGGTAAGTGGAAAAGCCCCGCGCCGTTACGGCAACGCGCATCCCAACCTCATCCCCTACGAAGCGTTCCAGGCCCGCGACCGGTGGTTCGTTTTGGGAGTAGCAAACGACAGGCAATGGGCTTCGATGTGCCAGGTGATCGGCCATCCAGAATTGAAGGACGATCCGCGTTTCATCGCCAACAGCGACCGTCTGGCAAATCGCGAGGCGCTGACAAAAATCATCAGCGACGCGTTCATCACGCGCGACGCGGAAGAGTGGCTCGAGGAATTGGAAAAGGAGGGAATTCCCTGCGGCTCGATCAATACCATCCCGGAAGTATTCAACAGCCCTCAGGCCGAAGCGCGAAACCTGTCGTTGACCGTGGATCATTCCACCGCGGGTCAAATCAAAGTCCCGGGCTTTCCATATAAATTCTCGAATACTCCAGCGGAGGTTCATCTGCCTCCGCCGACTCTCGGCGAGCACAATGAAAAAGTGTTGACGGAGTTGTTGGGATATTCCGTTGAGGATGTAATCCGTTTACGGGAGCAGGGAGCGATCTGAGAATACGAATGTCATTGCGAAGCGGTGTGCTTCCGCCGAAGCAATCTCCCGTCAATTAGGCGCGCGTTTACTTGAAAGCAGGAGATTGCTTCACTTCGTTCGCAATGACACTATAGATAATAACAGGAGACTCTCCGTGAAAGAATTTACAGCGGCATGCGTTCAAATTTCCATCACGCCCAACAACGTGCAGGCAAACATGGATAAAGGGGTTGTGTGGTTGGAAAAGGCTGTCGAGCAGCATAAGGCGGAATTGGTTGTATTTCCCGAAACAGTGACCACAGGCTACGAAACCGGCCTGAGCGCGGAAGAGTTATGGGATTTGGTGGATGATGCGCCAGGCGCTGTCACGCAAAAGATTCAGGAGGCCGCGAAGCGATTGGGCGTGTATGTGGTGTGGCCGACGTATCGTCGCGGTGAAAAGCGGGGAATGGTTTACAACTCCTGTGTATTGATTGGTTCTCAAGGTGAGATTGTTGGCATCTACGACAAGACGCATCCCGCGCCGTGGGAGCGCCGCGTCAACGGCGGCTGGGCGGAGATCGGAATGCGCGCGGATGTCTTTGATACGCCGCTCGGCAAGATCGGCATGATTATATGTTACGACGGCGACTTCCCCGAACTCTCACGCCTGCTCGCCGTGAAAGGCGCGGACATCATCGTGCGGGCCTCCGCGTTGCAACGCAGTTACGACATCTGGTATATCACCTCCGCCGCGCGGGCGTACGACAATCACGTCTACGTGCTTGCCCCCAATTTGGTGGGACCCGACGCCAGCGGCAACTATGGATTCGGCCACAGCATGATCATCAATCCCATCGCGTGGAGGCTGGCGCAAGCGCGCGGCACCGAGGAGATCATCTCCGCCAAACTCGATCCCGATCCCATGCGCTACATCACATGGGGAAGCAAGGCTTTGCAATCGTTCGATCATTTGGAAGATCGAAATTTGGAACTTTACAAAGATGGAATCCTGAAAGAGGCGCGCTCCAAGTTCGAGCCTGGAAGACGCGTTTCCAAGTAGCGTTTTATTCGATGTCACCCTGAGGGAGCGTACCCTTCGGCAATCTCAGGGCAGGCTTTGCGACAGAAGGGTCTCGGCTTTCAGTGATAGAGATGCTTCGCTTTGCTCAGCATGACATGAAGTCAGGAATCATGGACGATAGGAAAAATTCATTATGACAGTCACCAAAGTTGAAATTCGCAAGGGCGCGTACTACGACTCGGTGATCTTGATGCAATTGCAGCGCTCGCTGACTCAACAGCCCAACATCGTGGACGCGGGCGTTGTGATGGGAACCGCTTCCAACAAGGAGGTGCTGGCGCAAAGCAATATGCTTGTCTCCGAAGTTGAATCGGCTGGCGCGGATGATCTGGTCATCGTCGTTGTTGGCAATGACGAAGCCTCGGCGCAGACCGCCCTCGGCAAAGTGGACGAACTCGTCGCGGCGCGGCGTGGAAGCGGCGGCGCGCAGGATTATCGTCCGCGCAGCATCGAGACCGCCGCGAAAATGTTGCCCGACGCGCAATGGGTTTTGATTTCCGTCCCTGGACGATACGCGGCGGGCGTCGCGCGGCAGGCGCTGGGTTTCAACAAGCACGTTTTTCTCTACAGCGACAATGTTTCGCTCGAAGACGAAATCTCATTGAAGCAAGAAGCCGCGCAAAAAGGATTGCTCGTGATGGGCCCCGATTGCGGCACCGCGATAGTCAACGGAATCGGTTTGGGATTTGCCAACAAAGTCCGCAAGGGAGCGATTGGCGTGGTCGCCGCGTCTGGGACGGGCTTGCAACAGGTCACGGTTCGGATTCACCAGATGGGCGGCGGCATCACGCACGCGCTTGGCACCGGCGGACGCGATCTTTCTGAAGCGGTCAACGCGGCCACCGCGCGGCAGGGACTTGCTTTGATGGCGCGCGATCCCGATACCAAAGTGATTGTGTTGGTTTCCAAACCACCTTCGTCCAAAGTGGCGAACGAATTGATCCAGGCCGCGCGTTCGATTCCAAAGCCGGTCGTGGTCAACTTCATCGGTTATGCCAGCGCGTCGCGCCGCGTGGATAATATTTTCTTCGCGACCACGTTCGATGAAACCGCCGAACTCGCGATTCGACTCGTCAACTCCACGGAAGATTTCGGCGCGCAGCCTGATGTTTCCAAATTCAAGCCAGGACAAAAATATCTGCGAGGTCTTTTCTCCGGTGGCACGCTTCAATATGAGGCGTTGCTGATTTTGCAAAACTACCTCCCCACCGTTTATTCCAACGCGCCGCTCGACAAGAAAAACAAACTCGAAGATTCCCTCGTCAGCAAGGAACACACGATTATTGACCTGGGCGAGGATGAATTCACGGTCGGACGACTGCATCCGATGATGGACAACGACCTGCGGATTCGTCGACTCGAAAAAGAGGCCGCCGATCCCGAAGTCGCGGTTCTTCTTCTTGACGTGGTGCTGGGTTACGGCTCCCATCCTGATCCTGCATCCGAGCTGGCTCCGGCCATCGCTTCAGCCATCAACACCGCCACGTCCGCTGGCAGAACTTTGGAAGTGGTCGCGGTCGTCTCCGGCACGGACGAGGATCCGCAAGGGATGGAGAATCAAATTCGGGCGTTGAAAGAAGCGGGCGCGAAGGTCGAGGTCAGCAACGATGCGGCCGCGCGTTACGTCGGACGGTTAATCCAAGCCATCGAACGTTCTTCCGAAAAGATTTCATCAGCGGTGCAGGTTGATTTGGGCGCGATCAAAAATCCGATGATTGGAATCAACGTCGGCTTGGAATCGTTCACCGAGAGTTTGATCTCGCAAGGCGCGCAAGCCGTCCAGGTGGAATGGAAGCCCGCGGCTGGCGGCAATGAACGACTGTCGGGTATTTTGGAACGCATGAAAAAACAGTAAGGCAAAATTAATTTTGCCCAACATTTTGGAGGCGCGAATGGATATCGAAAAAGCAAACGCCGAGGCTGTCCAGCGGATGATGGAAGCCAGGCCGATTGCCACCACGATGGCGAAGGCAATTGAGGTTGTGCCGGGCATTCACGAAAACATGCTGCTTCACGCGGGTCCGCCCGTGACGTGGGAGCGCATGTCCGGGCCGACGCGCGGCGCGATGATGGGCGCGTTGATCTTCGAGGGCAAGGCCAAAAACGGGGAAGAGGCCGAGAAGATTCTCAAATCGGGCAAGATCGAATTTTCGCCGTGCCACGAACACATGTGTACGGGACCGATGGCGGGAGTCATTTCGCCTTCGATGTTGGTTTACGTGATCGAGAATCAAACGCATGGGATCAAATGCTTCTCCAATCTCAACGAGGGACGCGGCAAAGTTTTGCGGATGGGCGCGTACAGCCCGGAGGTCCTGGAAAAGTTGCGCTGGATGGAATCCA
Organism: Chloroflexota bacterium; assembly: GCA_037440205.1. Classification (GTDB taxonomy): domain Bacteria; phylum Chloroflexota; class Anaerolineae; order Anaerolineales; family Villigracilaceae; genus Villigracilis. The sequence continues at coordinate 7,605 of JBBIUO010000077.1, read as the reverse complement.
CGCTGGGACCGACGATCAAGGCCGCGCTCGAAGCCATCGGCGGCGTGGATGTGCGCGCCATCCTTGCCAAGGCGCTCCACATGGGTGACGATGGACATAATCGCCTCGACGCCGCGTCGGTATTGTGGACGACCCAACTCGCGCCGTTCATCGCCAAGACTGCCAAAGACAGCGCCACCGCGTTCGATGTGATCAAGTTCCTCGGCGAGAATGCGTTGAGCATTTTGAACCCGGTGATGGCTGGATGCAAGTCCATGACGTATGCCGGTCACAACATCGAAGGCAGTACCATCGTCACCATTATGGCGCGCAACGGGACCGACTTCGGACTCAAGGTCAGCGGTTTGGGCGATCAATGGTTCACCGCGCAATCGCCGGTTGTCAAAGCGTTGTACTTTCCCGGCTTCACCGAAGCGGACGCCTGCCGCGACATCGGCGACAGCGTCATTACCGAGACGGCCGGCATCGGCGGCTTTGCCATGGCGACCGCGCCGGCGCTGGTTCAGTTCATTGGCGGCGCGCCGAAAGACGCGATCAATACCACGATGGATATGTACGAAATCACCTACGCTGAACACAAGTATTTCACCATCCCGTTCCTCGATTTCCGCGGCACGCCCACCGGCATTGACATTCGCAAGGTGGTCGAAAAACAAATCGCCCCGCGCGCCAACACCGGCGTCGCGCACAAAGACCCCGGAATTGGTCAGGTCGGCGCGGGAGTCGTCTCGATGCCGATGAGTGCGTTCGAGGATGCGCTCGTCGCATACGCGGATAAATACGGTTTCTAACTGGAGAAGCCGAAAGAATTAAACACGAAGGACACAAGGTCACGAAGGAAGACCATAAAAACCTTTGTGTACTTCGTGTTCTTTGTGTTGAGAAAATCCTATCTCAATCAGAAAACGGAGGCTGCGATGGACCGAGAAAGTTTCATCAAGATGATGAGTGAGGCAAAGTTGTATGACCTCACGCAAGGTTGCAGTATTTTCACTCCGCCCTGGCCCGGCGAGAAGTCGCTTGAAGTGCATTTCTTCAAACGCGTCACCGGCGCGTACGGAGGCGGACAGGGCGCGAACGGCCAGATCCTCAACTGGAGCAACACGGTCGGCACGCACCTGGTGGGCGAGCGCGCCTTCCACTCCGGCGGGCGCGCGATAGCCGATATTCCGCTGACCGACCTCAACGGTCCCGGCGTGATCGTGGATATCTCGGACTTGGTGTCCGATTACGGCATCATCACCCCGGAGATGATCACCAAGAAAGCCGAAGTCAAACAGGGCGACATCCTGATCGTCAACACCGGCTATCACAAATATTCCTGGGACCAGCCGCAAGTGGACAACGTCAACGCGCAAGGCGGCGTGGAATCCATGGAATTTGGTTTTCTGATTCGTCATCCGGGTCCCTCGATGGAATTCTACAAATGGGCGTTGGATATGAAACTCAAAGTCGTGGGCGTGGATTGCGGCTGCGCGGAACACCCGATGAATACGCCCATCCGCCGCATGCACGAGAATCATTTCAAACTGGCGGAAGAAAAACTGAAAAAGGAAACTGACAAAACATGGGACGAAACCTTCCCGCAGGGCGAGTACTACGAACTTACCCACATCACCATGCCGAAGGCGCATCTCGTCCTTGCGGAATGTATCGTGGGCGACATTGACAAATTGAAGAACAAACGCGCCTGGATCCAGATCATGCCGATTCCCTACATGGAAGTGGAAACTGCGTGGTCGCGCGTCTCCGCGTTGACCGCGCCCGACGGCATGAGCGACGAAGCCTTCTTCGCGGAAATGGCGAAATCGCAAATGATTGACATGACCGTGCCGTTCAGCGTCCAGACCCCGCAATGGCTGAACTACATCCCGTTGAGCGTCACTTACACCAAGCGCGTCGGCGGACAATACTTCGGCATGGGACGCAACGGCTCCACCTGCAACGCCAGCATCCACCTCGCCACGCACATGGACGGCGAAAAACATTTCTATCCGAATGGACGCACCATCGGGCAAGTGCCGCTGTCGGAGTGGGTCGGTCCCGGCGTCATCGCGGACATCTCACACCTGGTCAGCGATTCGAGCGTGTACACGCCGAAGATGATCCACGATGTCGTTGACATTCGTAAAGGCGATATTCTGGTCATCAAGACGGGATGGAACAAATTCGGCTGGTTCAGCGAGGATTCGGATGAATTCCGCTACATGGTCAAGCATCCGGGTCCCTCTGCTGATTTCTCGAAGTGGGCGGCGGACATGCAGCTCAAATGGATCGGCGTGGATGCGGTCTCTGCCGACCACCCGATGAACACCATCATGCGCATCTGGCATCCCAAGACCTTCGAGGAGGCCAACGCCAAACTGAAAAAGGACTTCGGCAAGGACTGGGACGAGATGTATCCGCTGGAAGGTTTCTACCAGGATATGCACCTCAACCTCTTCCCAAAGAAGATCGTCCATGCCGAAAATCTCGCGGGCGATATCGCCACCGCCAAAAGCGGACGCTATTACATCGGCTGTTATCCGCAGAAAGCGATGGAAGCAGAGTCGATGTGGGCGCGCTTCGTGGCGTTCAAAGAAGGGTGATGGCATAAAGACCTGACAGGTTTTCGCAGAGCATCAATCAACCAACGCGATTTTGATTCACAGAATTCGAATCGACTCGCGTCACGATAAAACCTGTCAGGTCTGCGACGACTCTTTATAAACCATGATCTTGGTCACGGGTTCGGCTGGAAAAACTGGGCGAGCGGTGATTCGCGCGCTGGCAAAAAGCGGCGAAGCGGTGCGCGCGTTTGTACGCCGGCCCGATCAAGGGGTCCGGCTCGAAGCGCTGGGTGCCAAAGAAACGCTGGTCGGGGATTTGCTCGACTCGGCCAGTGTCGCTCGCGTGGTGCAGGATGTCCGGGCGATCTATCACATCGCACCCAACGTCAGCCCGGATGAAGCGGCCATTGGCAGGATTGTCGTCGAGGCGGCGCGATCCGCAGACGTGGAACGCTTCGTCTTACACTCGGTCCTTCGTCCGCAAATCGAGGCGATGCCCCACCACTGGCAGAAGTTACGCGTCGAGGAGATGATCTTCGAATCAGGCTTGCCTTTCACGATCCTGCAACCCACGATCTATATGCAGAACGTGCTGGTGAACTGGAATCAAATCGTCAATGATGGAACCTACCCAATTCCATATTCGCCAGAGACTTGTTTGAGCATGGTTGATTTGGATGATGTCGCCCAGGTCGCCGCGAAGGTGTTGACTCAAGACGGTCATCGCGGCGCGGTCTACGAATTGGTTGGCGAATCGGTCCTATCCCAAATGGAAGTCGCCAACATTTTGAGCGAACAATTGAATCGTCCAGTGACGATCAAGGTTGTGCCTCTCGCAGAATGGGAGCGAAACGCCAGAACCTCCGGTATTGGCGATTATCAAGTGACAACCTTGATGAAGATGTTCCGTTATTACGAACATTTTGGATTTGCTGGCAACTCGAATATCTTGTGTTTCCTGCTTCAAAGACAACCTGCGACTTTTTCGGATTTCATCGGAAGGATCGTAAAGGAGCGAGAAAATGATCTCAGAGTTGGATAATTATCTGCAACGCATCGAAGACCTGCGCGGACAGGTTTCCAGCCTGATTGCAGATCTGTCCGTGGATGCATTGAACTGGCGTCCCATCGAAGGGAAGGACGATCATGCCACCAACTCACTGGCTGTCCTAACCGCTCACGTCGCCGGCGCGGAACATTTCTGGATCGCCGAGGTAGTTGGAGGTCGAGCGGCGACGCGTGACCGGGATGCGGAATTCGCCGTCGTGGCGTCGGATGCGTCGGGGTTGATCCGCATGTTGGAGAAAATCGCGCAGGAAACGAAAGAAATATTCTCCGCTCTCAGCGAATCGGATTTGAATGGGACGCGCCAGGCGCGGGATCGAATCGTCCCGCTGCGCTGGTGCATCCTGCACGTGATTGACCACACCGCCCTCCATTTGGGTCACATGCAAATCACATACCAGTTATGGTCGGGCGGCAAAAGTTTTCCCGCGCCTCTCTGGCATGAACGCCTGCCCCGGTAATGTTTGCCATTGCGAGGAGTCGCGATGCGGCGACGAAGCAATCCCGAACAACGAGGAGATTGCTTCGCGGAGTTTACGCTGAGCCTGTCGAAGCGCCCGCAATGACAACATCCCCAAACCGGAATTTTTAGTGTAAGATTGCATTGGCAATTAGCGTTCCACCAAATCATCCACAGGAGACGAACTCTATGAAGCCCCCCCCATTTGAATACTTCGCGCCGACGACGGTGGAAGAGGCGCTGACCCATCTTGCCGAACACGGTTACGATGCCAAGCCCCTGGCCGGAGGGCAGAGCCTGATTCCGATGATGAATTTTCGGCTGGCTCAGCCATCCGTGCTGGTTGACCTGAACAACATTCCCGAACTTTCTTATATCCGCCCGGATAAAAACGGCGGCGTTCTCGTGGGGGCGACGACGCGGCATAAAACGGTGGGAAACGATCCGCTCATCGCAAAACAAGTCCCTTTGGTTCACGATGCAATCCCGAATATCGGCACACCGCAAGTCCGCACGCGCGGCACGTTTGGCGGGAGTCTTTCCCATGCGGATCCGTCGGCGGAACTGGTGGCGATCAGCGTGGCAATGAACGCGCAGTTGAAAGCGCGCAGTCAGAAGAACGAACGATTGATTCCCGCTGGTGAATTTTTCATTGGATCGTTCACCTCCGCCCTAGAACCTGATGAGCTGCTGGTGGAGATTCAACTCCCGCCTCTTCCCGAACGTTCGGGCTGGTCGCTGCACGAAGTGGCGCGCCGCCACAACGACTTCGCGTTGGTGGGCGTCGCGGCCGTCGTCACGCTGGATAAAAAAGGAAATTGCAAAGAAGCGCGCATGGCCTTCCTGAGCGCGGGAGATCGTCCCGTGGAAGCGCATCAAGCCGCGGCCTTGTTGAAGGGACAGAAGCCAACCGCAGAGGTCATTTTGGCCGCGGCGGAAAAAGCGTCAACGGATGATATTGATCCGGGCAGTGACATTCACGCCACCGCCGAATTTCGCCGCCACCTCGCCAACGTGTTGACACGCCGCGCGTTGGATGAGGCGTTCAAACGCGCAAAAGAAAATTAGGGAGACTTCCATGAATTCATTCAACCTTTCCGTGACCGTCAACGGCGCATTGTACGAACGCGAGGTCGAGCCGCGCCTTCTGTTGAGCGATTTCCTGCGTCACGATCTCGGCTTGACCGGCACGCACGTCGGCTGTGAGCATGGCGTCTGCGGCGCATGCACGATCCTGTTCGACGGCGAACCGGCGCGCTCCTGCCTGATGTTCGCGGCGATGGCGCACGGTCATGAAGTGACGACGATTGAGGGATTGGGAAGCATTGACCAACTCAGCCCGCTTCAGGAAGCGTTCCGCGAAGCGCACGGACTCCAATGCGGATTCTGCACGCCGGGATTTTTGACGACGTTGACAGCCTTTCTAAAAGAGAATCCGAATCCCAGCGAAGAGGAGATCCGCGAAGCGCTCTCTGGGAATCTCTGTCGTTGCACCGGCTACCAGCACATCATGGATGCGGTGAAGTTGGCGGCTGAAAAGATGAATAACTGAAACCGAAAACAGGAGCGACGCCATGGCACAACGATACGTTGGGGAACGAATTAAACGAAACGAAGACCCGCGCCTTCTGACCGGCCAGGCCCTTTTTGTGGATGATGTCGAAATTCCCGGCATGTTGCACGCGGCGTTCAAGCGCAGCGATTACGCCCATGCGCGCATCCTGAGCATTGACGTTTCAGCCGCGCGCGAACGACCGGGTGTGGTCGCCGTCTTCACCGCGCAGGACATGGGAACTGATTGGGCGCCGGGGCCGCCCCTCGTGTCGCCCCCGCCCACGGTCAAGGATGTGACGTTCCATTCGCGGCGACAGGCTCCCCTCGTCAAAGATAAGGTTCGTCACGCGGGCGAGACCGTCGCAGTGGTCATCGCGGAAAGCCGCTACATCGCCGAGGATGCGGCGGAGGATATCGTTGTCGAGTACGAACCGCTGCCGGTCGTCTCGGACCTCGAAGCGGCTCTTGCTCCGAACAGCCCGCGCGTCCACGACGATTTGGAATCGAACCTGGCGGCGCACTTTTTTCAGAAGAAGGGCGATTACGAAGCCGTCAAAGCGCAGGCGGATTGCGTCATCCGAAGGAAGTTTTACATTGACCGCGGCGCGGCGGCCGCCATGGAAAATCGCGGCATCGTCGCGCATTGGGACGAGAAGAGCAAGCAACTGACGCTGTGGGATACCACACAGGCCCCAATCCCGATTCGCAACGGGACCGCGGCGCGGCTGGGACTCTCCGACAACCAGGTGCGCGTCATCGCGCCGTTCGTCGGCGGCGGATTCGGACCCAAGATCATGATGTTCTATCCCGAGGAAATGCTTCTGCCGTGGGCCTCGAAGAAATTGGGCCGCCCCATCAAATGGATCGAAGACCGGCGCGAGAATTTCTACGCCACAACGTCGGAACGCCAGCAGGTTCACGAAGTCGAGATGGCCTTCGCCAAAGACGGGCGCATCCTCGGCATGAAGGATGATTTCCTGCATGACACCGGCGCGTTCGATCCGTATGGCCTGACCATTCCGCTCAACACACAATCCCATATTATGGGCGGGTATGTGATCGAGAATTTTTCGTCGAATTGCACCGCCGTTTTTACGAACAAACCCATCGTCACCCCCGTGCGAGGCGCGGGACGGCAACAAGGCATCTTTATCATCGAACGCATGTTGGACATCGCCGCCCGGGAATTGGGCGTTGATCCGCTCGAAATCCGCCGCAAGAATTTCATCCAACCGGACGCGTTCCCCTATCACAACGTGATCATTGACCAGGCGTTCTCGGAGTTGATCTTCGATAGCGGAAATTACCCAGCCGTATTCGAGAAAACGCTGGAGATGATTGACTATGAGCGATTTATAAAGGAAGAACAGCCGCGCCTGCGCGCCGAGGGCAAACATGTCGGCATCGCGGTCGTTCCCTTCATCGAGACGACCGGCGTCGGTCCGTATGAAGGCGCCCGCGTGCAGATCGAGACGAGCGGTAAAGTCAGCGTCAGCACCGGCTACGGGACGCAAGGGCAGGGACACCTCACTTCCTTCGCGCAGATCGTTTCGGAGCAACTCGGCGTGGCGGTTAGTGACGTTCGAATTGTCACCGGCGATACAGCCGAGTTCCACTGGGGCACCGGCTCGTTTGCGAGTCGCGGGATAGTCGTTGCAGGCAACGCGATCCATGCGGCGGCTCATCGCGTTCGCAACAAAGTACTGAAACTGGCGAGCAAGGTTTTGGCGACGCCGGAAGGCGAACTTGAACTCGAAGATGGGATGGTGCGCGTGGCGGACATTCCAACTAAATCCATCAGCCTGGGCGAACTGGCGGCGCTGTCTAATCCCTTGCGCGGCGCGGTGGAACCCGGCACCGAACCGGGTTTGGAAGCTACCGATTATTACGGCCCCCAATTTGGCACAACCGCCTCCGGCTGTCATGCCATGATCCTTGAAGTTGACCCGGAAACGATGATGGTGAAAATCAAACGGT
>JBBIUO010000076.1:468-13222 GCA_037440205.1 Chloroflexota bacterium | reverse complement strand
GCCTGCAATCCCGCAAACGCGTGGATCACCTCCTCCGCGCCTGCGCCGAAATGGACTCCAAACCGCGCCTTGTCATCGTCGGTGATGGCCCCGAACGCGCCGCATTGGAATCTCTTGCCAAAGAAGTGTATCCTGCCGCAGAGTTTGTCGGAGCAAAACACGGGGCTGAGACTCAACCCTATTTCGCAGAAGCAGATTTATTTGTCCTGCCCGGAACCGGCGGGCTTGCCGTTCAGGAAGCGATGAGTCACGGCCTGCCCGTCATCGTGGCGAAAGGCGACGGCACGCAGGATGACCTCGTCCGCGAAGGGAACGGCTGGCAGATTCCACCTGAAGATTATGGAGCATTGGTCGCCGCAATGAAAAACGCGCTCTCGGATGGGACGCGTTTGAAAAGGATGGGAGCCGAATCGCTCCGCATCGTCTCCGAGGAAATCAATATTCAAAAGATGGTGGAGGTTTTTATCGAGGCGTTGAATAGTGTGGTCAGACCCTAAAGGTTTTCGAAAACCTTTAGGGTCTCTTTTCAAAAATAAAAACATCCTTCTCTTCATGGATCAACCGATACCCCGCTGACGCCTTGAGCGAAACCAAAAGCGAATTTTCATTCCCTGATAAACCATCCCGTGAAATAAGAATGTACTCAAAGGAATGGTTTGTTTTCTCTGTCCATTCTTCCAGACAATCAAACGTTTTATCCATGCAGGCTTGCAGGGCGTAATATTCGTCCAGTTTTGTCAGGAAGATTTTATCGGGCAGCCACTCGTAGCCTTGAATGGTGGCAATGCTGTGACTCTTGCTGAGCACGGGGAACCATTCCGCAACCGCATCTGCAAAGGATTCGGTTTCGCCGGTGAGGATCAAAAACTGGCTTTGCGGCGGAATGTTCTTCGCCACCCATTCCATCGCGGCGCGATCGGACGGGGTGAGACTCACCTTTGGGTACACCTGATCCGAAAGCACCACGCCAAAGAAAGCGTAAAAAATCAGCGCGGTCAATCCAATTTTTATCGCGGATGATTTTGCAAAATAAACATTCCAATTTGATTCGATATCGCCTGCCTCTTGCAAATTGTTTTTCAGTGCGTACAACCCCGGCAGGACGATGTCCACAAAGCCGATTGCCGTCAGCATCGCCCAGGGAATGATGGAGATCGAAGCCGCACTGCGCGGGTCAACGATGGCGGGCAGGAACAGCCACACGGCCAGTAAAAATTCCTTTCGCGCCAGCGTGACGACAAGCCCAAGCAGGGCCAGCGCCGAGATCAACGTTACAAATTTTTCATCGGCAAAGGAACCGGTCAAGATGGCGACCCACGCCAGCGGATTTTGAAACCCTGTCTGCGCGGCGCTGAGGTACGGCTGGACTCCATGACGGGAGATCACGGTGAGGAAAAACGGCAAGGAAAGCAGGATCACACCCAAAGTTACGAGCGATGCGTTCTTTATCCCTTCCTTCGACCTGCCAAAGAAAATCCACAACACAAGACAAAGGAAAACCGTGTGCAGCGACGCCTCGGGATGACTCAGCACCACGCCGCTCCCAAAAAGAATCGTCATTGCCAGGTATTTTTTCGATGGCGCGGTGAATAATTTGTACGCGCTGAAAAGAATCAACATCAGGAACAAATGTCCCAGCACGCGCGTGATGCCCCCGCCCATGACGTACCACGAGATGGAGCGCGGCAGAAGTGCAAAAAAGACAGTCGCAAGACCACCCTTCAAAGGTGATTTCAAAATCGAGGAAGCCATCGGATAAAACGCGATGGAAAACGCCACGCTTCCAACCGCGGGCATCCAGCGAAAGACTTCGAGGAGGGAAATATGGAAAATGCTGGAAGCAGATGCGGCGACGTAAAATCCCAACGGCGGATATGCAAATGGAATTGAAAGGCCGTTGTATTCGACGAACACCGGCAAGCCGTAACGACCTGTTTGAATCGCCCCCGCCATTTCATAAAACAATCCCCCATCCGTGACCGGGAACCCGACCATCATCGCCGGCAGGAACCGCGCATACACGCCCAGCAAAAGCCCGAAGGCGAGAATCAAAATATTCAGGCGTTCGGCTTCAGTCTTCAAGTTTGCTCCTGCATCATTGTTTTATTCGCGTCGAGTGTGGTCGAAATTTGAATTTCCGCAAGAACACCCTGCACTTAGCGCGAGACAGGTTCCCTGACCACAATCGAAGGCGGCATGTGTTTGATGAATCCCTCGGTATCCACCGGGCAAAGCACGGCTTCATAGATCAATTTTGAAAAGCCGTCCAATTTTTTCGGTTTCAGCAACAGCCCGCCTGTTATTTTCCGCTGGGGCGTGAGAATGCTCCAGGAAACAGGCGGCTTTTTTACCGAAGCGATTTTCTCGATATTACGAATCTCGTCATAACCAAAGAACAGGCGGTAATCCACGTGGCCGGGGATGTAACGAATGGCAATGCCTTTGTTCGTCACGAGATAAACCGTCCCTGCGCCGAAGAGCAGGGCATCTTTATAAAGAAGCATCACGCCGATGAACAACAGCGTCCATTGAATGCTGGAAAGTCCGAGTCGTCCTCCCGCGATCCAGCCGATGAGCGCGCTTCCCAAACAGACCAAAACAAAATTGCGCACCTGAAATAAAAGCGGCGCGCGCGGCTGGTCACGGTGCAACACGCGGTACTCGCGCGCGATCTCCGCCTCCCATGCCTTCTGTTGCAAAACCATGAACCACAGCCCAAGCAAGATAATTCCAAGAAAAATTCCCGAAATCACAGGCGGCCATGTCCACAGCGCGATCACGAACACCCAGGCATACGGAATCTTTTTCAGGAACAGATACGGGATCGAAAGAACAAACGATTGAAACGCCTTCATGCCATCTCCTTACGGCAATGCCACCAGTTCGGCATTCACAAATCCCTTTTTGCCGTCCTTGTTTTTCACATTCAGCCACTTGCCCGCCTTGCCAATTTTTGCCTTCGCCGTGCTTTCAGCCTCGATGACAACAAGTTTGGCGCGCACTTTTTCGGTGGATACGATCTCCGATTTTGCGGAAGCGGTCTTGTAGATTTTCGCGCCGAGTCTTCCCACGCGCGGTTTGACGACGACGATCAATGGAGTCGGCGCCGGTGGTGTGGATGGGATTCCGCCCGCTTCCTCCGTGGACGTTGAGCCTGATTCTGTGACGATGACAGGAGCCGCCGTTTGAACTTTTTCCAGATACCATGCGGCGCAAAAGCCTTCGTGACCTTTGCCATCGTTCACCCGCACCCATTGATTGACCGCGCCGATCTTCGAATAATCGTCCGAGCCGAGCAAAGTAAGCGCCGTCCCGGCAGGAACGGCAACGATGATGTTGCCTGGGCTGGAAGTGTCAATGCTGGAGCGGATGTTCAAGCCTGCGGTCACGTCTGCTTTGACTCGGGCTGAAGTCGTGCTCATCGTAACCGTACCAGTTGTCGGCGGAGTCTGACCCGTGTCTGTCGGTTGTTCGATCCCGCCGCTGGCATTGAACGCTTCATAAACGATCACGTGCATGATCGAGCGTTCTAATGGATTCCCCTGGCTGTAACGCGGCATGAGGTAGGTCTTTTTGGTGACGTCGGTTTGATACGGCCACGGGTCGAGCATCAAATAATCGTTTCCCTCTTTGGCGTAGAGGACAACCCAATGTGTGAGCAGGCCAGGCGCGGGGGTGCTATCCACCATGACGATGACGGGCTGGCCCGCCGCGATGGAGGCGTCAATGAGGCCGAGGGGCGCATCGGTGTTGCCGCAGGAGATGTTGCTTTTGACAGTGACCTGCGGGTAAATTTGACTCACCACGTCCCAGCGGATGGCCGCGCCGACAAAGCCGTCTGCATTTTTCAATTTTTGGTTGAGCGTTTTGGGGGTTTCGGTAAATCCATGCCCGCTGATGAGCATGGCCACGCTCGCCAGCGCACAACCAACGTAGCCGATGGTATCGCCGGGATCGCCAAAGCCGAGGAGGTCTTCCTTCCATTTCGGGTCCTGCTGGGAGTAGTAGACGAGTTGGAATGTCATGGGGCGCCTCTGTAAAGTTGGAATTTCAGGATGAGCCTGGAGGCCCTGTTCTTGACGGCCGTAGTGTTAGATGGATGCCGGGTGTAGAGCAAAACTATCGGGAGTTTTTAACGCCAAGACGCCAAGCCGCTAAGAAATTATTGCCCTTGCGCCTCCGCACCTTTGCGTTAAATGCCTGGAGAAATTTTGCTGACACTTTTGCGCTATACCTTGGATGCCTTCTATCCAACTGTGGACGGTGTGTGTGGTATCTTCGCTGCTTGTAAAAGCAGGCGCAGGGCTTCGTTGACCGCCTCGTCGCTTGGGAATGCACTGGCAATGTCGGGGTCCAGCACAACAACGTTTTTTCCGATTCTGCGTTTGGGGTCAAAGCGTCCTTTGGGGAGAATCGTCATTTTCGATAAATTGTACTCGTCCTTTAGTTCGTAATCATCCAGCTTCGTTGTAGAATTTTTCTTCATTTTTGTCGCCTTTCTTGCGCTAATCGCCAGACCAACCATCCTCGAACCCTTCAACCGCCCTTCGGCTCCGCTCAGGGCAGGATCCCTCTCCAGCGGATTACGGCTGGCGGACTGGGCAGCCCAACCCGATCTCTCGCAGGAATTTCTCGACGCGCGTATTTACGATGTTGTTTACAACCATCCCAGATTTTGCAAATGCTCCCATGCGGTGAAAATATGCTCAGGCTTAAAATAATCACGCTTGCGTTGATTCCATGCTTCGAATCCTTTAACAGCCGCTTGCGGATTCGCTTTTATGTTTGGGTCTTCGCCCGCCAGCCAATGTACAGTGGATAGCAATTCCAATCCGTATGGCGTTTCAAAACCCTCGATCAATTCAAGAACTTTTTGCAGGCGCGCCTGTGTTTCAGATTTGTCGCTCAGGAATTGCTTTGCTTCCTCTTCCGCATTTGGCAGGAGATAAACACTGGCTTTGCCGCTTCTATCTCCATACCCGCGCATGAAGTGACCTTCCACGCGCTGTAACACGTGGTTCAGGTTTTCAGCATAGGGGCCGTATTGTTTTTTGACATAATTCAATTTCAACGGCTCTCCCGCCGCTTGCAGGAAGTACATGAGTTTTTGGATTTCGAGCAATGAGAAGCGATACCCCGACATGGCATAGCGTTCCATTAAATAGATCAGCGCGGCGCGTCCCGTGGTCATGTTCGGTTTTTCCGTCGCAACGCGGATTTGCTCCGCTTTTGGCGCGCCGACAGGCTCATAGATCAATATTCTTGCGTCGCTAAACTGGCTGAGGGAATCCACAATCAACGGGCGGACGATGTTCCAATCCAGCCCGCCGCTTCCACATCCTAAAGGCGGAACCGCAATGGATCTGATTCCATATTCCCGAATGACCCGTTCCAAATCCGCCAGCCCCGCTTGCACGTCTTCCAGTTTGGATTTTTCGCGCCAATGGCTTTTGGTGGGGAAGTTGACGATGTACCGCGGCTGGGTGAACTGCCCGTTGTCGTGAACGAGCATTTTGCCAATTTGAACCTGGCCCTGTTTGCAGGCTTTTTGATACGCCTTGTAATTTTCAGGGAAGGCTTCGCGGAATTGCAAGGCAATCCCCTTGCCCATCACGCCCACGGTGTTGACCGTGTTCACCAGGGCTTCGGCTTCGGCTTCCAGTAAATTACCTTTGACAAATTCAATCATAGCATTTCTCATCATTCCATGTCATTGCAAGCCCGGAAAGGGCGAAGCAATCCTCTATTGCGCGGGGAGACTGCTTCGCGCAAAGCGTTCGCAGTGACATTAGTCATAGTACCATTTGCGCTGTATGCTGACAATCGGTTTGCGTTCAAGAGGTTCAAGAAGCGATAAAACCTTTTCCCGTATTGCCGCGCCATATACGCCCACCTCCTGAATGAGCGAAAACGGGAAGAAATCCTTTATCAAAAACTCCGCTTGTTTTCTGCGCTTGCGGTCATTGTCGGTGACTGTATCATGCCATCGCCAATCCTGGACAACTTTCCAGTCAACCTGATTTAAGTCTTTGATGTCATTATAAAACAAGCTGATTTGTACTACAGCGTGACCGTCCGAAAACACAAAGGGGAGTTGGGCTTGCTCGACCGCCTCCGCCGAACTGACCAAATGCAGGATGTTCGCCTGCCCATCCCGATAAGCAGGGACATTGCCTTTATGGATGGTGTAGAGCATGGGCGAGCGACTGCAAAAATAGAAGGGGACATATTCTGCCAATACCCCGCCAGGCGGAACAGTGACCTTTCTGCGCGTTCGGCGTCCTTTGATTTCGGTGTACGCGATTTCAACAGGCTGAATATTCCGCCTGACCGATTCGGCATCGCACCACAGCCCGCCCTCTTGAAGGATGTTTGGCAAATTGCGAAGGTGTGTGATGTGATAAATATCGGTCATGTTCGGATTATATCCTGTCAAAAACCGTCCGCGAATAAAGCCAGGAATTCACGAATGCCGCCCATATTCGCGATTAAAAATCCGTGGACGGTCACCCCTCCACAATTCTGATCTCTTCCTCGCTCAACCCGTACAACTCATAGACGAGCGAATCAATCGCCCTATCGGTGACTTCAATCTGCCGTTCGAGACGTTCTCGTTCGTAGGGCGAATTGCCAATTCGCCCCACTTGCTTGTGCAATTCCAGCATGGACTCGACCAGCGAAACCATTTTGTCGTGCTGGGCTTTTTCGGCAGGGTCGGAGAAGTCAATGGGGCGGATGGGAAGTTGCGAAATATATTGACGATTCAGAGCGAAATATCCTTGTTGAAAAGGCGTGCTGATTTTCTTGATATATTCACTTAATAGTTTAGCATTCAGAAGACCCAACAAATAGAGATAGTCGAATTCAATTTTTGCAAACAGATTAATTCCATAACCACCTCCACCACCGCCACCGCTCCCAACAAAATAATATTTGCCTTCAAGGTCAGCAGAGAAGCAACTTCCTGTTGCTAATGATGGAACAAGTAGCTTTTTACTGTCAAATCTTGTGTGATTCTTTTTGTAAACATATCCATACCAATCTTTCCCCATTTGTCCTTTGTTACGAGCACTTAATCGTTTTTTGCACTCTTCGAGATAAGCCCAGGTCAAAGGAAATCGCTGGTTGTATCTTTGCGGATCTATCAAAGCTGATTTTCCCGAGATTGTCTCATAAGGGAAAATCAACCGCTTGGTTACATCTGAAAAATAATATCGCCTAATGTTCAAAGAGCCCTTGAGAAATTCTTTCAAGTGAGAATCTTCAAACCAATGTTCTTTTTCAGAATGTTTTGAATAGCACAAAACTTTCCCGTTCTCTCTTCGGCGTTCCTCTAAAATATAAACATCATCTGCATCTGTTTGTAATCCAACGAATAAGTCAGCCACATCCCCCAACTTCACAGGCATTTGACTTAACTTCTCGAACAACCCCGCACCTTTGCCAACCGTGAAATTCCATTCGGCAGAATTGACACTTGCGGCGTTAATCGAGCCAGAGACCTCCGAAGTCTTGGAGACTTCGGAGGTCTGATTGCGCCAACCATCAAGGTCGCTCACTTTTGTAAATTCAAATTCATTTTGCTTACGATTGTTCAAAAACAATAAGCAAGTGTAGGTCGTCGCCCCGCTAAAAACTTGTTGGTCGCCAAAGTGAACGATTTTCGAGATATGTTTGCCCTGTGAAATCAATCCGCGCACAGGCTCGCCGTATTGGGCGTTGAAGAATTTATGCGGCAGGATGAATCCCATTTCGCCTTTTGAATTGAGCAACCCCAAAGCCTTTTCGATGAAGACCACGTAAATATCGTAATTGCCTTTGCTTGCGGCTTTGTATTTCTGTTTGAAGAATTCAACTTGATTGGAAGCCCATTCCTGCATGGCTTGAATCCGAATATACGGCGGATTCCCAATCACCGCATCAAAACCACCCTTTGCAAAAACTTCCTTGAACTCACTTTTCCAATCAAACGGATTCACTCTCGCCCGTTCTTCTTCATCAGGCAATAACTGGCCTTCAAAATAATCAAAGCCGATCAGCGAGTTTCCGCATTTGATGTTATTTCCCAAGTCGGGCAGGACTCGCTCCATGCCCAGCCCCATCTGCCCGCTGGCGTTTTCCAGCACTTTGAGCAGGAGAGAGAGTTTGGTCACTTCCACCGCTTGCGCGTCAATGTCCACGCCGTGAATGTTGCTGAGCAGGATTTCTTTTTTCTTTGTTGTAGTGAGGCGGTAAGACCCCCTCCCAGCCTCCCCCAAATTCTGCGAATTTGGGGGAGGTGTCCCGCCGAAGGCAGGGAAGGTGGGGGTAATGGCTTTTTGCCTCACCCATTTCTCCGGGTTATCGTTCACGTACCAATTCAAATGCCAATCCAACAGAAATTGATATGCGCCCAGCAGGAAAGTCCCCGAACCGCAGGCGGGGTCAACGATTTTGAGTTTGGCGATTTCCTGCGGCGTACTGGTCAAATTGGCAATTTGACCTACCGTGTTCTTCACGATGTAGTCCACAATATAGGTCGGCGTGTAATACACCCCGCCCGCCTTGCGGACTTCGGGCTTTTCCTCCACTTTGGCCTGGTGTCCCGCCGTCAGGCGAATCACCTTGCCGAGAAAGCGCTCGTACACCTGCTTTGCCCTTTTTCATGTTTAAAGTGGAACAAGCCGGAGTTGTATTTCGTGTCCGCCCGCTTGAACAACTCGCGCAACTCCGCATATATGTTTTCCCTGCCTGTCAGGTCCAGCAATTGATTTTCAATCTCGATTCCCCGCTCCTCGCAGATTCGCAAAAACACAATGCGGTCAATCGTCATTTGCACGGCGTAATTCAGGCCCGCAATGTCAATCGCTTCATTTCGCAGGGCGATATTTTTGGCAAGCAATTCCCGCCAGCGTTCGATCTCCTGCAAAAACGCGTCGTCAACATCCGCCGTGCCTTTTTTCCCTTTCAGTCCCTCGGCGTATTTGGCAAACGAACCTTTCCGCACCGCTTCAGGCGAGAAAATTTCTACAATCTCATTCCATCGTTCAACATACTCTTTGTAGTGAATGAGCATGATCCGCCCCATGGAAGCCTTGTCATTGTAATTCGGCTTCGTGCGGCAATCGTACACGGCGAAATGCTCAAAGTCGGTCAAAATATTGATGGGCAGTTTCGCGCTCCACCCGTAACGGCGGATTTGAAACGCCGCGTCCTGACTCGATTCGATCCTGACCGATGGCTTCTTCGCTTCAACCAAAAACTCGAAGTTGGTTCCGCTCCGAAAGGCATAATCCGCCTTTTTGCCTTGCCCCGCCACCTCCACCGAAAACTCGTGAACCACTTCCTTGTGCGCTTCATCATAGCCTTTTTCATTGGCAACATCCCAACCCAGCGCGGTAAAAAACTTATCCAAAAACTCGCGGCGCAATTCGGTCTCGTTTTTGCTGGAATGGTACGCATCCAAATTCTGCTCGAACGTCTCGACCAATTTATGAATGATTGCGGGGGCGGTTTGCGAGCTTTGCGAGGTCATACCCTGATTTTACCTGATATGAAAGATGGAACTGCGGGGGGAATCCCTTTCACAACTCCTCCATAATCTCCGCCTTCTTGTGCTCATACTCCGCATCGGAGATCAGGTTCTGGTCGCGCATTTCCTTCAACCCGGACATGCGCTCGAGCGGGGATTTTCCCTTCTTTTTGCCTTTCGATGAGTCTACTTCTCCGCCTTATCCAAATCCCTGCCGATGTCGCGCTGGAAATCCCAGGTGAGGTAATCGAGATTCGACGGGAGCGATAGTTCCAACGTGTAGAGGTATTGCAATTCCAATTTTACCTTGCGCGGGCGGCATTCCAGCAAATGTCCGCCGCTGGATTTATCGTCGGTGAGAAAATGCAAATGCACGCCGGGCACGCTCAGGGAAGCCATGAACGGGGGCGTGTAAAATCCGACCATCACGCCGCGCACGTCGTTAAATTCAAAGGTCGGCTGTTCCTTCGCCACTTCCACCAATGGACGATAATTTTCCTGCTTCGGCACCGAGCGCGTTTTGACGTATGCAAATTCGCCCGTGATGCGGAAAGCGTAAAAGATGTTCGGCGAAGGCATGAGTTCGATCATCCATTTCAGGAAGTCGGGATACGATAATTCTCTTTCAAGGGTTTCCTCGCTGGCGGGTTGAAAGTTGGTCACGCAGGCGAACGGCGTGCAGGTCTCTTCGTCCGTAACCTGATTCACCCTGCCATCCGAGCCGACGCGAAAAATCTCCCCATCCACCATCATCATTTCGCCGTCGAGGTCGTTGAAGGTGCCGAGCCCAAAGTCGCCGTGCTTTTTGATCTCATAAAAGGGAATGTTCTGCTCGTAGATTCCCTCCACCAGCGAATTGACCGGCGCGCACAGGTACACTTTATTTTCCGCTTTTCTTTTTCTGATCCTTCGCAAGGTTGTCCGTTCCATTTGACTCTCTCTCGAATTTTGATGGCACGATTATACACTTGCGCGAACGTGAAAAGATCAACCGCGGAGTTTTTATTTTCCCTGCGCGCGCCCCGTGACTACGAATCCACCACCGCCGCCTCCACCGATTGGATCGGCGGCAGGAAATCGGCCATCAACTCCCAGTGATCCCCGTTGTCGCGGCTGTAAAACAACTGGCCGGTGTTCGTGCCGACGTAAATACCCGCCTCTTCAAAGGTGTCGGTCGCCATCGCCTCGCGCAGGACAACAAGATGCGCATTGTCCGGCAGCCCCTTCGTGATCCGCTTCCACGACTCGCCCGCGTTCCTGCTTCGCCACACCGAGAATTTTCCATCCACGCTCATGCGGAATTCGTCGCTTTCCTCGAGCGCGATATAGATCGTGCGCGGGTCGGTGGGATGGACGGCAATCGGAAAGCCGAAACGCGAAGGCAATTTGCCTTCGCCAATATCAATCCAATCCTCGCCGGCGTTGTCACTGCGATACACGCCGCAATGATTTTGCTGATACAGCACATTCGGGTTGGATGGGTGCATCGCCATCTTATGCACGCACTGCCCAAACTCGGGGAATTTATCGGGCATGAAATCGGCGCGCACATTTTTATTGAACGGCTTCCACGTCAGTCCGCCATCATCGGTGCGGTAACAGCCTGCCGCCGAAACCGCAATGTACATCCGCTTCTCGCTCGTCGGGTCGAGCAGGATGGTGTGCAGGGTCAGCCCGCCGGCGCCGGGATTCCACTGTCCGCGCTGGGGATGATCGAAGAGGCTTTCGTTGAGTTCCCAGGTCTCGCCGCGGTCTTTCGACATGAACAAGGATGCCGGTTGTGCGCCCGCATACAGGACATTCGCTTCATTCCCGCGCCCGGGCCGGATATGCCAGACCTTGATCATCTTCTCAGGGACGGCTTTTATGCTCTCGCCGCCCTCGGAGCGGAATGCCTCGTCCACCGTGCTGGCAGGCCTGCCCGATTTGGAAGGGCGGGTGATGACCGGCACCTGCCTTGCCTGCGTCCACGTTTTGCCGAGGTCGTCCGAATAATGGGTGGTCGGGCCATAGACAAAATGATCCACCGCCGCATGGAGCCGCTGATCGCGCGGGTCCAATTGCATGTGCATCACGTTCCAACTCTTGAATTGAATGTCGCTGACCTGCCATTTTTTGCGCGCAGAACTGCTGCTGAAGATAAAGCCGCCCTTTTTTGTTCCAACGAAGACCATCACCTTTTTACTCATTAAAGTCTCCTTTTCCATCCAGGCCTGTAAAAAGAAAATATGTTCTAATTATTATATCATGGTTCGGCAGGATGACAGTCACTTTTTTAATTGGCATAAACAGGAATTCGCAACGTAATTTAACAAACATCGGAGTGAGGCGCCTCACTCCGATGTTTGCTTTAACCGGCCCGCAGGTCACTTTGTTTTCGGCGTGAAGATCGAGAGCGGCAGGTCGAGGCCCATATCCTGCAAACGCTTCATGAAGTTGGGAATGTTTCCGGTGGCGGGAAAATCGCCCACGACCTCGCCGTTCTTCACATCCAACTGGCGGAACTCGAAGAGATCGCGCAGGGTGACGACTGAATCCGTCAACGTCGGAGACCCCGGCGCTTTTTCCCTGATTCAAGTCAGTGCCGGTGAAATTTTGCAGACGCTCAAAGGGCATGAAAGTGAAGTCACCGGGATCGAGTTTTCCAGCGACGGGCTTTGGCTGGTGTCCGTTTCAACAGATGGGACGATACGGCTTTGGGGTGTTCCGTGAAGCGTTTCGAGTAAAAATGAAATTGCCTCCATCACGCCTTGCCCCACACGGCATGAAAGAGGCTGGAGGAGTAAGGTTCAAGGTTTGGGGGCTATTCGTTCTCTTCTTCGATATCCACACACGCTTCGTCAAGGGCTTCGATCACCACATTGCCCCTGCTCTTCGGTTCGTATCTTCGGCCGGCGCGCAACATGTAATCCTGATTTTCACCGGCGCAGGTGACCCAGATCACGCCATTTCTGCACTCAATAGCCATGTGATGCTGGGTGTTATCCAGATTCAACACTTCATGGGGATGAAGAAACAATTCAACTCTTTTGGTTCTCGTGGTCAGGTTCATCGAAATCTCCTATGGTTAATTCTTGCATTTACAGTATACACATGCAACCATAGGAGTACAGAAGCAGATTGCGGGAATTGTAACCATAACAGTTGGTGATAGAATAAACTGTACTGGTCGAAATTCAACAAACTGTTAGGTCTGTAATGGATACTACCAATCCGAAAATCCTGCGATATCAGGAACTTGCC
>JBBIUO010000076.1:0-458 GCA_037440205.1 Chloroflexota bacterium | reverse complement strand
GCGAATTGCGGAACTTATCCGTCACGGAACCTATCCCCCCGGCGAACGGATTCCTTCCGTGCGCCAGATGAGTCAACAGCAAAACCTGAGCATCAGCACGGTTTTGCAGGCATATTCGCTATTGGAGAGGCAGGGGCTGATCGAAGCCCATCCTCAATCCGGGTATTACGTTCGCGCGCGCATCGAGGAACGTTTGCCCGAGCCGGAGACATCCTCGCCGCAACGCGATCCGAGTCACGTGAGCCTGCACGAACTGGTCATGATGTTGATGCGCGACTCAGCGGACCCGGGCCTGGTGCAGCTCGGCGCAGCGCTTCCCCACCTTGACCTTCAACTGATTCAAAAAATCAACCACATCATCGCGAAGATCATCCGCCAGCAGGGAGTGAACGCGCATCGGTATCAATTTCCGCCCGGGATGGATGCACTCCGCGTGCAGATTGCGCGGCGGATGGTTC